>JAOZOT010000288.1 GCA_029933115.1 Anaerolineae bacterium
AGTGTCGGAGTAGACATACCACCCTCCCGCAGGTTGCGGACCCTGCGGGAGGGTCACTGCCAAAAGTGTCGGAGTAGACATACCACCCTCCCGCAGGTTGCGGACCCTGCGGGAGGGTCGCTGCCAAAAGCGTCGGAGTAGACATACCACCCTCCCGCAGGTTGCGGACCCTGGAGGGTCACTTTGGGGTCGCCTGGCTCAAGTTACCGACAACTCTGGGATATACCCCTCCACAGGCGCCACCTTGACAAGAAACCGACAATGGGTTAAGCTATAAATAGGAGACAGGAACAACGAACAGGAGTCCTACCCTTGGACCAAGCGCCGGTGCCCGGAACCGTCCTGCGGGACAGATACAAAATAATAGAATTAGTGGGACAGGGCGGCATGGGGGCCATCTACAAGGCCGAGGACTTGCGCCTGGCAGGGAGGTACTGTGCCATCAAAGAGGTACGCCCTGAGCCGAGAGCCAGCCCCTCGATGCTGGCCCAAGCGCGGGAACAGTTCTACCGCGAGGCCAGCACTCTGGCCAGACTGGACCATCCCAACCTGCCCAAGGTCTCTGACTATTTCTCGGAGGGTGATTGCGACTACCTGGTCATGGATTTTGTGCCCGGCCGGGAACTGAAGGAGATCGTGGACGAGGCCCGCCGCCAGGGCAGATTTCTCGACGAGAAAGAGGTCCTGACCTGGGCCGATCAACTGTGTCAGGCTTTGGAATACCTCCACAGTCAAGACCCGCCTGTCCTGCACCGCGACATCAAACCGTCCAACATCAAGCTCACTCCGGCCGGTGCCGTCAAGCTGGTGGACTTTGGTTTGGTCAAGCTCCTGGTGCCCGACGACGCCAGAACTATAACCATCCTACAGGGTCGTGGTACGGTGCAGTATACACCCCTGGAGCAGTACGGGGGGGATACGGGACACACTGACGTCCGCTCCGACATCTACTCCCTGGGAGCTACCCTTTACCATCTTCTCACCGGACAGCCCCCTCTCGATGCCAAGCAACGTTTTTTGGAGCCGGGTTCCTTGCCTTCGCCCCGCAGCCTCAACCCCAACCTCTCTCCCCAGACGGAGAGAGCAGTGCTGAGAGCCTTGGAAATGCACCCCGACCAGCGGCCCAGTAGTGTGGCCGAGTTCAGGGCCGAGTTGCTGGCCCAATCGTTCACCACCCCCAGCCTTCTGAGCCTGTCTGCCGCCGATGAAAGAATATGGGCCGCAGCTCTCAGGGAGAACAGGACGCTCATCACCATCGCCTTGACCCTGCTCGTCGTCGCCCTGGTCGTGACCCTGTTTTCGCCTCCGTTGCCACCCCCTCCGCCGGCCGTTACGCCAGCTCCTACCCAGGTCGAAGGGATGGCCTCCCCTTCGCCTGGTCTCCGCTAGCATTTCGCACCCTTGAAATTTCTGTTCAAGCCCATCGGAGTCGAGGCTTCAGTCGGTTCTCTGACCCAAAAACCCGCCTAAAGGCTCGACTCCAGCTCTCACAGCGCGTCTGAAAAATGCTCGTAGTGGCGACTTGAGTCGCCGACGACCGGTGCCCTGAGGTTAAAAACGACTGAAGTCGTTACTACGAGCGCCGCCCTCTGAATTTTCAGACACGCTCTCAGAAACGCTTCTGGAAACGGATAGGATAGCGGTGGGTGCGAAAAACAGGATATACATAAGCTTATTGTGTTGGATGCCCACCAGCCCACCTTCTTCTGGCGGTTCCTACCAGAATAACCCCCACAGGAAAAAGGCTGAAGACCAGAGACATTAAAGGTGCCCCCCAATGCCTGGAGAGCCTGAGGAAGAACCCGGCTCCGGGCCAGCCCAGGCCATAGGCAATATAGCCCACCGTGCCACAGATCAGAACCCACAGGAAGGCCTTGAGCCCCTGGGTTGGAGGACGGCCCTCATTGCGACGTAGGGCGTAGCCTGTGCTCCCCACCATTAACGTGGCTATCAAAGACACGATGAAGGCTCCTATTCCCACGCGCCGTGAGGTGGTATTTCCCTCTGTAGGTGTTATTATCTCAGCAGTCGGCTGAGGCGTAGGGCTGGGACTGGGTGTAGCCGTAGGAGGGACAGGGGTGGGACTGGGTGTAGGTGTAAGTGTGGGAGTAGCGGTGGCAGTGGGCACCAGAGTAGCAATAGTCGCCAGTTCATCCCCTTCAATGGTCACTATCAGGGTGATGGACTTGAGAGCTGGACCGCTGGTGGCAGTGATTTCCAGTTGGCCCGTCCGCTCCAATTTGATGGCGGCCTCGGCTACGCCGTTCACGGTGGTGGTCTCCAGGCGCGGCAATTCCAAAGTCTCGGCCGGGTAGAAGAAACGAAAGACCACCGGGGTTCCATCGGGCACCGGATGGCCATTTTGGTCTTTGATGATGCCTGTGCGCAACTCCAGTGTATCGCCCACCTTGACGCCGATGGAGCCGGGCGTCTCTTCTGTAGGGGTCCCCTCCAGCAGCGCGTTCACCGGTATGATCTCAATTACCTGATCGGGGTCTGGTTCCATCTGCAAGATCAGATCGTAGTTGATGCCCTCTACAGTGACCGGAGGAGCTCCTTGCAAAGTGAATTGGCGGAAGAGAGCACGCACCGAGGCATCAATGAAAGCCGGCACCTTGCTGTAGATACCGTAGTAAGCTGTCAGCTTGCTGATCTCAGTGGTATCCAGATAATAGGGCGCATTGTAGGCCAGAACCACGATTTTCTTGTTGCGCAGGCTGTCCGAAAGCTGTTTCAGGAACAGCTTGACCGCGTCGGAATTGGGGTAGTCATCGAGGTTGACATCCAGCATGGCAAAGATGATCCAGTCAGCTTCCTGGATGAGAGGAGCAATATCCTCGGTGGCCTCTTCTGTGCCTTCGGAGCTCAAATAAGCTTTTAGTTGACTGAAAGTCAAGCTCTCTATTTGAGCGGGTTCTATCTGCCCACTGGCTTCCGGTCCATAAAGGGTGAGGATCATCTTTTCCAAGGCATCTGGTTCGATGAAGTAGAAGGGCGGGCAATCGTAACAGTCTTGGGCCTGGCGGTCATCGGTGAAAATCAGGATCTTTTCTCCAAGGAGAGGAGGGCTGGGCAATCTATCGGCCAACTCCTCAGGCCCTGGGTAGATGAGGGTGACAGCTTTTTGAGCTATCTGAGATACCTGATCGTACCCCTGTCCAACCTTCCCGGCCAACTGCCCCTCGTCAACCTGGACCTTTTCTAACGAAAACTCGGGATAGAGTTTGTGCTTGAGGCGCAGAATGCGCGCCAGGGATTGGTCCACCTGAGCCTGGAATTTGGAATCGGTCATGTACTTGTCGCGGAAGAACTCGATGGTGGATTTGATGTTTTCGAATTGGTCGGCCCAGGCGTCGGTGAGGGCAAACTGGGAGAGCACCAGCAGGTCATTGCCGGCCAGGAACGCTTCGTGGGCAACGCGTTTGTGGGGAAAACTTTGCAACTGGGGGTCGTAGTACTTGCGCACGGCCGGCACTCCCAGGGCGTCGGTGACCATGACGCCGCCAGCCTGACGCCAGGGCTCGAATTCGGGCAGGCTCAAGATGTCTTGCAGTTCGGCGGCAAAGCTGATGGGGGGAGTGAGTTGGCGGATGTTGCCCTGGAAACCCCGATAGCGGATGTGAGATGACATCAGGGCCTCGGTGATGGCTATGGGGTCGGCCTCATCCAGGGCAGTGACAGCGAAGAAGGGAGCCAACTCGATCTTGCGCAATTCCTGGAGGGACTTGGGCACGGTGGATACTTCTTCGTCGGCTCTTCGGTCGCTGCCTCCCCGGCCGGGGAAGTGTTTGGCTACAGTAGCTACCCGTCCTTCAGAGCCCTCGTGCACGCCCTGGATGTAAGCCTGCCCCATCTTCCCCACCCAATAGGGGTCACCGCCAAAGACCCGGGTACCCAGGTCACCCTTGAGGGTGGGGCGAGGACTGCTAAGCACGTCCAACGAGGGTCCAAAAAGCATATTGACGCCGACTGCCGAGAGTTCCCTACCCACAATCTGCCCGATGGCCTGGGCGTTGGCCTCATCCCAGGTGGCGCCAAGGGCCATGTTGTTGGGCAAGGCCGTGAAGCCGTTGGTCAAACGGGTGTAGGGGTAGCCATCCCCCTCGTGATCGAGGGCGATGAAGAGAGGGATGAAAGGCCCGGGGCCCATAGTGCCGGTGATGGGAGTCGTGCCGGTCAAAGGTTGGGTGCCGGGGGGGATGGTGCCCGTTGTCTGCTGCGCGGCTATAAAAGCAAGTTGCTGCAAGCTATTGGTCAGTTGCGCCACTTGCAGGGGGGTGTCGCCTTGATTGGAAAAGTTGCCGTTGCTGGACAGGAGGACCACGCCACCCACCCGATACTGTACGATGAGTTGCGCGATGTCCGAATCGAGGCCGACGTCGCTACCGGCGAAAGTGACCATGAACAATTGACCGACCCGCTCTTCGACCGACATGTGGGCGATGATCTCTTGAATGAAATCGTCTCCTTCAGCCTGAGCAGCGGCGAGCGCAGGCAGTAACGAGAGCGTCACAGCCACCAATAGTGCAATTGACACCAAAACATAGATTCTCTTCCACATCTTGGGTAAACAAGCTCTCCACATTTCGACACGACTCATGAATTTTCTCATAACGATTATAACACCAATCCGATGACAACGCAAAATGGTGACAACAACACAGCTTCAAATCGCTGCCTAACCTGCGAGAGGGTGAGCGGTGCCAGGTGCGACGCACCGCTACTTTAGGAAAGCCCCGAACTCCTCAATCAGATATATTGACAATTTCGATAATTAATGTTATAATAGCAAACGAGGGCAAGGGGAGGTAACGTAGCTAGGTTGAGAAACCGGCCGTTGCGCAAAGCAAGGACACATCGCAAAACTCAGTTGCCCTCGTCAGCCCCGCCGGGTGAGCGGGGCTGAGTCTTGTTGTGTTAGCCCTCCATATCCCGGCCCCGAAAGAAGCGGTGAGTTGTTCTCCCACC
>JAOZOT010000808.1 GCA_029933115.1 Anaerolineae bacterium
CAGTTAAGTCTTAAGAGCTTACTAGTAGTTCTTTCCCCTACCAAAGTCAAATAATGTTACATGTGTTTGCAAGTAGGGCTTACGAGTCAATGCTCCGCCTTTATATATTTAACTATAAGCTAAATTAATAGCAAATAAGTAAAGATACAACGCAGTGTAAGTTGCACTGCGAGTTTGATTAAAATTAAAATTTAAAAAGCTAGGGTTCCTTCTCTACTCTTCAGTAGGATTGCAATATCTTTTAGTCTGAATAGTTGCGTTGCAGTTATATTTTATTTGTCACATTTCTCAAATATTCTGCACTCAGCAGCTTCTGGTTTAGTGACGTTAAGTACTAAGTTAGTAGTTATGTTTTTAGTACCTTTGTATAGCCATATAAAGAAGTTAACGGCTAGGTTACCTGCTATAGCTATAAGTAAAGCTACTATGGCAATAACGAGACCTACTGCTATAGGGTTGCTAGCAAATAGGTTAGTACCAAAGTATAATGTTACAAATTGCGTAATAGCACCTATAGTAAATAGTAATATTGTAGCAAGTATAGCAAATAGCACTACAGCTACTAGTGCAGACAGTATTTCCACTAGCACAGCTACCTTCTTTGATAAGTTCTGTTTAAAACAGTCTGTTAGACAGTAGTTAGTCATTGTTAATTCCTTTTAATGTTTGATAGATAAGCCCATAAGAGCTTTTGAGTAGCCTACTGGACCAAATGTATGGCAGATAGCACAAGTGCCTGCTTGTAGTTCAGTGTCTACTGTTGTAGTTCTAGTCTTGTATTTGTTAGCACAGTTTATACAGATGTATTTATGTGCACCGTTATTACATTTATCTGCTGTTGATTTCATTTGTTGTTCAGTCGGTTTCATTATAACTTCCTTATTTGTATGTAACTGGATACACGTTACAAAATAGGTATACCTTCTCTAATGCTTCTACAGCTAAGTTGAGTTCTTCTTCTGTTTTACCATATAGTGTTATTGTAAGTATTACATTACCTGCCTCATCCTCTATAAGAATATTTGTTTTCATGGTTAGTTCCTTTTAAGTATTTATTTTCTAGTTCCGATTTTAACATCGTAGCTCCTGCATATTGTTTGGTATTTACCCTCTACATATTTTTTAGTAATTGATGGTTCGATCCACTGTGTATTAAGTGTCACTGTCTCTTGTGGTTTATCATATTTACAGTTAGTGCACATTTGTTCTGTTTTATGTTCGTAACAGCATGTCATATTAATTCCTTTTAAGTATCTAGTGAACA
>JAOZOT010000809.1 GCA_029933115.1 Anaerolineae bacterium
GGTTGGAGTCCTCGCGGAAAGCTCGCAGTTCGGCCATTTGCTGCTCGAAGCGTCGGTTAGAATCCTCACGAAGGGCCCGCAGTTCCTCAAGCAGGCTGGTAAATTCCTCCCGCGAGGGAAAAGCTTCCAGCATCAGCCCCCAGATTTCGTGGCGGGATTGCGGATTTTCGCGCAGCAAGCGCGGCAGTTCTGTCGTTAACAATTCTCGGAAAGTTGCCAGATCTATGGTGCTCATTTTCCACCTTCAGGGAGGTGCTTTCTCTATTATAGCATGGAGCGGAGCGTTCTGCAAGGGCACGTCAGATGCCCAGGTAAGCTCGCCGCACATGTTCGTCCTGAGCCACCTGGTGAGATGGACCTTGCAGTTCCACTTGGCCATCGGCCAGTACGTAAGCATAGTCGCTGATGGCCAACGCCATCTGGACGTTCTGCTCCACCAACAGCATGGTCAGCCCCTCCGCTTTCAGTTTTTGCAGGATTTCGAAGATGTTCAGCACCAAAAACGGCGCCAGGCCCAGCGAAAGCTCATCGCACATCAGGATTTCAGGCTGAGCCATCAGCCCCCGGGCCACAGCCAGCATCTGCTGCTCGCCCCCAGAGAGGGTGCCGGCTTTTTGCTCACTTCGCTCCTCCAGGATCGGGAACATGTCGTAGACCCATTCCAGGTTACGCTTAAAGTGTGCCTGGGCTCGTTTAGTAAAGGCTCCCATCTCCAGATTCTCGTAGACGCTCATGTCGGTGAACAGTTGACGGCCTTCGGGGACCATCACTATTCCTCTAGCGACCTTGGCATGGGGTGATACGTGGGTCACATCGCGGCCATCAAAAATAATCGAACCTTGCCAGGCTTTGATCAATCCCATTACGGTATGCAGCAACGTGGTTTTGCCCACCCCATTGGAACCAACCAGAGCCGTGAGCTTGCCGGCCTCCAGTTGCAGCGAGACATCCCATAGAATCTGAACCTCACCGTAGCCAGAAGAAAGGTTTTGAATCTCTAGCAAGGCCATTGTCTATTTCTCCTCGACATTATAGGCTTGCGCAGCGGAGCCTGTGGGGGTTGAGGGGTGTCCTCTCAACCCCACTTTCCCGGCCATGAGGGCAGAGCTGAGGACCGACCCACCCACCTGTGGAGGAAAAGAGGATGAGTGGAGGGACACCCCCCACACCCCCCGACCTGCTGTGCAGGCTCATCGGGGCTTGCGCAGTGGAGCCTGTGGGGGTTGAGGGGTGTCCTCTCAACCCCACTTTCCCGGCCATGAGG
>JAOZOT010000810.1 GCA_029933115.1 Anaerolineae bacterium
ACGAAAACGGTATAGTCCTCGCCGACCGGCTTCCTGGCCTGCCAATACAGCCTCAAGTGAAGGGCCTGTCCTGAGCAAAGTCGAAGGGTCTCGCCCGGTCTGGTCGCTGCCGGGTCCAGGTCGTAGCCTAATAGAAAGATGCTATCGCCAAAAGCGGCTGCCAGGGAATTCTGTGGGAGAAAGCTTTCTTCGCCATCGGCAACTTTCAGGTAATCCAGAACCAGCGCGTTGCCCTGAGGGCGGCCTTCCTCATCAAGTATGGGCAGGCGCTCCAAAGTGGAAGGGTCGTACCAGCCGAGCTCTAGACGGTAGCGGCCTGGGGGAGCGTCGGCAGGGACTGTTATCTCATGCCTGTCCCACACCTCAACCCCTGTCGGCCACTGGCTGGTGGGGAAGAGGCCGTTTACAGGCGGACCATCTCCCTGCCAGGAGAAACCACCTCCCCGACCGATCACATGGATGAAAACCACATAATCTTCCTCCAAAGTTCGCTGATTTTGCCAGAAGAGGGAGAGGGAGAAAGAATCCCCAGGCTGTATTCGGACGGTCTCCAGTTCATAGCCGATGAGCCTTATCCTGTCCGCAAAATTGAACGCGGAATGACGGAACGACGGAAAGCGCGGAGAGGCCAGGAAAGCCGTTACCCCCTGCTGGCGATAGGCTGGCTCCATGTTACGGTGAACGTACTCCTTGAAATCAGGGTTGTAGCCCTGCTCAAAGCGCACGTCGTCTACCACGAACCAAACTCGCTCCCTCGCCGCCAGAAAATCTTGCAACTGGCGCACCGAGGCCAGGAGGGGGGCGGCCGTCCAACGATCCACCAAAGCGCCGCCCTTCTCCACCACGTACTCCCGATAGCCTCGCTGCAAAGCATAGCCATCGCATTGGCCCAGGTAGGCTCCGCTGATAGCAGGCAGAGGCATCAGAATCGCATCACCTGGCTGCCAACGATGGCGCACGTAATGGAAAGCGAGGTCGTAACCCACCTCTTGCCGCCCAAGCACGGTCAGGGTCTTGGGCAAGAAAAGGACGGTCACAAATGCTACCAACAGCAAGCTCAGCAGATCAAAGCTCGTAGTACGCACTTTAGTGCGCTCCAGACGCGCTGAAGCGCGCACTACGAATCCAAATCGTGATCTACTGAGGTTCAATATCACAGGTTTGACCCTGGACACCAACTGCCAACGACCGACTCGTCGCAACCAGGAAGCGCCCCAGGCCATCCCCTTGAGCAAAGTCGCTCCTGCCAACAGGAAATAGACCG
>JAOZOT010000289.1 GCA_029933115.1 Anaerolineae bacterium
CTCGCCTGCCAGCGACGACGCTTTTCTCGTGGCCCCATCCGGCTCCCAAACTGCATTCGCTTCTGCGTGGACCTTCGCTTCCTTCGGCGCGTGCTAACGGTGTGGCCGTTCAGCGGCCGCGCGAAGCGCGGTCTGTCTGCAACGGCATGTTATGCGTCGCCCACAATTGCGTGACAGCGGTTCGCAATCGAAAGTACCACAAACACCGCGGCCGCGGAAATCCAATACATTGCAAAATCGAGAGGATCCCGTACTCCCTCAAGTTCCAAGAGCGAGTACATGACCGCGAATAGGACCGGGAGGAAGAGCTTCGCTCTTCCGGTCGTGGCGACGACAACTCCCGTGGCAAAAGGAACGGCACAAAAGTCCGAGACGTACCCGAACAGAAAGTGGTATTCGATCACACCTCGTTGGACGAGTCTCTGCGCAAGTTCGTTTCCGCCTCCGACCAAGAGCGCCGGAACAAGCAGGTAGAGCCCGACTGTTCGGTATCGCTCTCGGATATGTGGGTGTTGCATTACTTGCATTCTCCTTGCCGTTCTGCGCTCCGGCACGCGGCCCAGCTTCCAAAGAGGAAAGAGGCGAGTTCAGTCATCCGTACGCATAACAGATGCGAGATAAGCCGCCCGCAAGTTGCCCGGCAAGAAAAGACACCCTCCCCACGCAAGAGGCGACACGCCGGAAGGCGCCTTACTTGGGGTCGGCTTCATTGAGCAGTTATGCGGCCTCATCGCCGGCAAAGTGCCCTCGAATCCAACACCCCCGGCCTTCATTGAGACGTTGGCAGGCCAGGCACACCGCACTTACCTTCACCGTCTCAGGTAACACCCCTTCTCGGACAAGGCGCCCCTGCCCTAACGCGCCGCATAACTATTGACTATACGGAATCCATCTTTCTACCCACCCCGGTATCTTAGATGGAATCCTCCTAATCCGCTCTTGGGGTTGCATTTACGGAAATTTTCCGTGTAACAACCCTGCGCATGGTCTTTTACGGAATCCCATTGCCTGAGTTGATGGCCAAGTTACTCTACCGCAGTAGCCACCTCTCAGAAACGACAAAAGCCAATCCCCTCCTGTGACCTACAGAGAAGATTGGCCCTCAATATCTCGTACTCTCTCACCTCTCCCATTAGCTACTGCCTGCGAAGAGCAACGATGATGAATATTGGTCAATGTTTATGCAATTATACCACACAACCGGCCAAATGCCAAATCCCATGAAACTTTTACAATTAGAATAGGTGCACTTTCATGAAGCAATAGGACAAGGAATTGTCATAGTTCCCTATGCTTGAGCAGAGGCGGCGGCTTGTGGTGCAAATTCAGTATATTTCAGCCATCGTCTGTAGAATGTCCGGCAGGAGCTCTCGCCACCGGCCCCGGGCATCCAGAGGCAGCCAGACCTGCCGCCGCCCCACGCGGGCTTTGCTCCCCAGGCGTCGTTGCAGTCGCCTCTCCTCAGCCCTCCCCAAACCCTCGGCCCTGATGACCACCTGCCCTTCCTCAGTGGAAATAGCCTGCACCCCGGCAGCCATAGCCAGGATCTTGAGACGCAACTGGTAGAGTAGATTCTCCGTCGGCCGGGGGAGTCTACCAAAACGGTCCTCCAACTCTTGGGCCATGTCATCAACCTCGGCCAGAGTGCTCAAGCCCGCCAGGCGGCGGTATAGGTGCAGGCGCAGGCTTTCATCGGGCACATAGTCCTCCGGCAGAGAGACGGTCAAAGGCAGGTTGATTTGCACCCCGCTGCGCAGGGGTTGCAGATAGGCTGCCTCCTCACCCAGCAGGCGGCTGGGTTCCTCGCCCTTCAACTCCCGCACAGCCTGAGCCAGCATCCGACAGTAGAGGTCAAAGCCCACAGCAGCGATGTGGCCGTGCTGGCGAGCGCCCAGGAGCTCCCCTGCCCCACGGATCTCCAGGTCCTGCATGGCAATGCGGAACCCCGCCCCCAGTTCGCCGGCCTCCAGTATGGTCTGCAAGCGTTTGCGAGCCGTCTCGCTCAACCGCCGGTGCCGAGCGTGCAGAAAGTAGGCGTAGGCGCGCACTGCGCTGCGTCCCACCCGCCCTCGTAACTGATACAATTGTGCCAGGCCAAAGCGGTCGGCTCGGTTGACGATGATGGTATTAGCGTTGGGGATGTCCAGGCCATTCTGGATGATGGAAGTGCAGATTAAAACGTCTACCTTGCCGGCCGCAAAGTCCAGCATGACTTGTTCCAGTTCCCGCTCCGGCATCTGGCCGTGGCCGATGGCCAGAGTCGCTTCAGGCACGATCCTGGCCAGCCGCCGGGCCATCTGATTGATGCCCTGCACCCGATTGTGCACAAAGTACACCTGGCCTCCCCTGGCCAACTCCCGCAGGATGGCTTTGCGAATGAGGCCCTCGTCGTATTCTCCCACATGAGTCACGACAGGCAGACGCTCTTCTGGAGGAGTTTCGATGGTGCTCATGTCGCGCACCCCCATCAAGGACATGTGCAGGGTGCGGGGGATGGGGGTGGCCGTGAGGGTCAGCACGTCCACCTCTTTGCGCATCTGTTTGAGCTTCTCTTTGTGGGTCACGCCGAAGCGCTGCTCCTCGTCAATGATCAGGAGGCCCAGATCCTTGAAAACTACATCTTTCTGCAACAGGCGATGGGTGCCAATGACAATATCCACCTGACCTTTCCTGAGTCTCTCCAGAACCTTTTGCTGCTCCCGGCGGGAACGGAAGCGGGAGAGCATCTCCACCTCGACCGGAAAAGGCTTGAGGCGTTCCAGGAAAGTCTGATGGTGCTGTTGGGCCAGGACAGTAGTGGGCACCAGAATGGCCACCTGCTTGCCATCCATGACAGCTTTGAAAGCGGCCCGCAAAGCGACCTCTGTTTTGCCATAGCCCACGTCACCGCATATCAGCCGGTCCATAGGTCTGGGCTGTTCCATGTCGGCTTTGACCGCTTCGACGGCTGCCAGTTGATCTTTGGTCTCTATGTAAGGGAAGGCCGCCTCCAGTTCAGCCTGCCAGGGAGTGTCGGGAGAGAAAGCGTGGCCGGGTATAACCTCTCGCGCCGAATAAAGCTCCAACAGGTCCCGGGCGATGTCCTCCACCGCTCGTTTGGCCCGGGCCTTGACCCGCGCCCAGTCGGTCGTGCCCAGGCGGTGCACGACAGGAGGGCGATCCCCCACGCCCACGTAACGGCTGAGCCGGTCCACCTGATGGATGGGCACGTACAATTTGTCGCCGGCGGCATAATCCACCTGCAAGTACTCGCGCTCGGTCCCATCTACTGTCAGCTTGGTCAGGCCCTGGAAGAGGCCGATGCCGTGCTCGATGTGAACCACATAATCGCCGGGGGCTACATCGGAGAAAAAAGCCTCCGGTGCAATGGCCCGTGGCTTGGGGACCCGGCGAGGTAACGGTCTGGCCCAGCCAAATATCTCGGCGTCTGTCAGCAGATTGCAGTAGGATGAGTTGTCAGCTCGTCCCGCCACAATCCGCAACCTCCAGCCTTCAGCCAGCGTCCCCTGCATCAGAGTGAGGCTGTGGGATGCGGGGGGCTCCAGAATATCCGCCACCGGAGTCACGTGTATCCCCCGCTCGCTCAGGAGTTCGGATAGACGCCGCGCCTGCCGGGAGACCACGACGACCCGCTGCCCTTCATCGGTCATAGAGCGGCAATCTTCCAAAACCCGCTTGAGCTGGCCGCCGTAGCGAGGACCAGGAGTGAAAAGCTGGCTCAATCGCAGGGGGCGGGAGGGTGTCTTCTCCGCACTTGCCCGGGCCTCTGGGCAAGGTTGGGCCTGAATCTCAGCCTCATGAACCGCCCATTCGTAACCCAGGACCAGGGGCTTGCGGCTCGTCAGGGCCTGCTCCAACTCCTGCCAGGTGAAATAGGGAACGGCCAACCCACGGGGCAAATCCCCGGCCTCAGCCAGGTCCTCTTGCAGTTTCATCGCCTGGGTTTCCAGCTCTTCCACGGCCGCCTCCAGTTCTACCCAGTCGTCAACAAGCAAGAGTCCATCGGCCGGGAGGTAATCTGTCAGCATACCCGGCTGAGAGTAGAGATAAGGGATGTAGAACTCGAGGCCCCGAAAGCTCTCCCCACGCTCCAGAGCTTCCCGGTCGTGCTCGAACTCGCTTTGGGCGGGCGAGTGGCAGTCGGTGAGGTCCAGGTCAACTACCAACTTGGCTGCTCGGGGGCCGTATTTGGGCAAAGCTTCGCCGGCCGGTGTCAGGGTGAAAGAGGTTACGCTCTCTTGCGAGCGCTGACTGGTGGGGTCAAAAGTGCGCAGCGACTCGATTTGATCGCCGAAAAGTTCAATGCGCACCGGCCAGGGGCCACCCGGTGGAAAAACATCAATGATCCCTCCCCGGCGGCTGAAAGTGCCTGGTTTCTCGACCACGCTCTCCGGCCGATAGCCCAGGTCATACCAATGAGCCAGCATCTTTGGCAAGGAGATGGTCTGGCCGACGTGCAAGGTTTGGGTGCCGGCTTTGAACTCTTTGAGAGGGATGGTTTTCTGCATCAGCGCCCGCGCCGAGGTGACAACCAGGGGGGAGGAGAAACGGCTAAAGCCGTCACTGCCGGCTTGTTCCATGGGGGATAGTGCGGCCAGAGTTGCCAGGCGTTCCCCGATAGTCTCTACAGCCCAGGGCACCCGCTCGTAGGGCAGGGCGTCGGGCTCTGGGAAGCGTAGCACGCTCTCAGGCGTGGCCGACCAGACACGCAGTTCATCGTAGACCTGCTGTGCCCGCTCCGGCTGAGCCGTCACCACCAGAATAGGCCGGCCCAAATCACGTTGCAAAGCAGCGATGAGGTAAGGTCGGGCGGAAGCCAGCAGCGACAGCGACGCCTGAGGTACCCTTTGATTTCGCAAAGAGGTCAACAACTGCTGATAGGCCGCAACTTCTTGCAGCAGTTTCAACAAGCCCGAGAGATTCACAGTGGTGCCTCAATTAACGACAAACACACCAA
>JAOZOT010000290.1 GCA_029933115.1 Anaerolineae bacterium
AAGTGTTACTCTTTTTGAAGATGTGTGGAAGGGTGTGCTGGTGGTTGAGCCGTCTCTGAAGATCGAAGACCTACACGTGAGCTTTTTCACTCTTTCTGGAGAGGTGCGCGCCATCAACGGTGTGAGTCTGGAGGTCTACCCTGGCGAGTTCTTCGGCCTGGTGGGCGAGACAGGCTGCGGCAAGACAGTCACCGGGCTGGCGGTGCTGGGATTGGTGCCAAAACCAGGGCGCATTACGCGGGGGCGCATCCTTCTGAAAGGGCGCGACCTGCTACGCCTATCACCCCGGGAGATGCGGCGCGTCCGGGGCGGTGACATTGCCATGATCTTCCAGAACCCTTCGACTTCTTTGAATCCGGTCTTTACCGTAGGCAGCCAACTGGTGCGTGTCATCCGCCAGCATCAGGGGGGCAGCAAGCGCCAGGCCGAGGAGCAGGCCCGCGAGTTGCTGGAAGCTGTGGGCTTGCCCGAGGCAGAACGCTTGCTGCGCTCTTATCCGCACGAACTTTCTGGCGGGATGGTGCAACGAGTGATGATTGCTATGGCTCTCTCTTCTCGCCCCTCCCTTCTCATCGCCGATGAGCCCACAACAGCTCTGGACGTGACTATCCAGGCCCAGATTCTGGCTCTGCTGCGGGATTTACAGATTCGTTTTGGCATCACTACTTTGTTTATCACCCACGACTTGGGCATCATCGCAGAGACGTGTGACCGGGTAGCTGTCCTCTACGCCGGCCAGGTGGCGGAAATTGGCCCGACGGCGGAGATCTTTTACAACCCCGGCCACCCCTACACCCGGGGACTCATCCACGCCGTACCCCGCCCCGACCGAGATGTGAAACATTTGACGGCTATTCCGGGGACGGTGCCCTCCAACCCCGGTTTTGTGAGGCATTGTCTCTTTGCTCCTCGCTGCCCGCACGCCTGGGAGCGCTGCTGGGAGGCACAACCCCCTCAGTTTCTGGTGGGAGAAGGGCATCGGGTGGCCTGCTTCTTGCACGCCTCGCCGGAGGTGAGCACATGAGCGAGCGACCACTGGTGGAAGTGCGGGGGCTGAGACACTATTTCCAGCAGAAGAGCGGTTGGCTAGCCCGCCGCAAACGTGTGATCCATGCAGTGGACGGGGTGGATTTGGCCATACAGTCGGGGGAAGTGCTGGGGCTGGTGGGAGAATCCGGCTGTGGCAAGACGACTCTGGGCCGCTGCGTTTTGCGCCTGGTAGAGCCCACTGCCGGAGAGGTGATCTTTGACGGCCACAACTTACTGACCCTGAGCGCCGCAGCTATGCGTCGCTTGCGTCGCGAAATGCAGGTCGTCTTCCAAGACCCGCTCTCTTCTCTGGACCCTCGGTTTTCTGTGGAGGAAGCGGTAGCCGAACCGCTGCGCACGCACACTAGCCTGAGTCGTCCTGAGCGACGGGAACGGGTGTTGACTCTTTTGGAAGACGTGGGGCTGGGGGCGCAGCACCTGGATCGCTACCCCCACGAGCTCAGCGGGGGGCAATGCCAGCGGGTGGCTCTGGCCCGAGCGCTGGCTCTGCACCCCCGCCTGCTGGTTCTGGATGAGCCTACCTCGGCCCTGGATGTCTCTGTGCAGGCTCAGATCATCAACCTGCTGGCCGAGCTCAAGGAGGCTTACAACCTCACCTATCTGTTCATCTCTCACGACCTGGGTGTGGTGCGATACATCAGCGACCGCATCGCAGTGATGTACCTGGGCAAGCTGGTGGAGGTGGGACCAACGAGGGCTGTTTTTGAGTCGCCGCTCCATCCCTACACCCAAGCGCTTCTGGCTTCGGTGCCTATTCCCGAGCCCAGGGCCCGGCAATGGCGCTTTATCCTGGAAGGGGCAGTACCCAGTCCGGCCAATCCACCACCGGGCTGTCGCTTTCACACACGCTGTCCGGCAGCACAGGCTATCTGTCGGGAGCAAGAGCCCCCACTGCGTTCGGTGTCCCTCGACCGCTGGGTAGCCTGTCATGAGCATAGTTGAATGACCTATCACCTGGAGGAGGAAATAATAAATGGCGAACTTGTTCGGCGTTGCCGCTGTACAAATGCAGGTAGTACCTTGGGATTCGAGCAGGACTGTAGAGCGCATGGAGCAGCGGCTTCGATA
Organism: Anaerolineae bacterium; assembly: GCA_029933115.1. Classification (GTDB taxonomy): domain Bacteria; phylum Chloroflexota; class Anaerolineae; order E26-bin7; family E26-bin7; genus E26-bin7. The sequence goes on from JAOZOT010000290.1 coordinate 2,119, forward strand.
CATCCGGCAGGTTTTCCCCTGGGTGAATCTGGTCTGCTTCCCTGAGCTATGCCCGGCCAGCACCGCTCCCCTTGAACCTCGCCCTCCCGGATATACCTGGGACGCCACGGCGGAGGTCATCCCCGGTCCTTTGACGGAGCGCCTGGCGGCGATAGCTCGCCGCTATCAGGTGTGGCTCCAACCCGGCTCCATCTACGAGCGTGATGGGGACGCCATCTACAACACGGCGCTGGTCTTTTCGCCCCAGGGGGAGTTGATAGCCCGCTATCGCAAGATGTTCCCCTGGCGCCCCTGGGAAGAGCTGGCCGGGGGCCAGGAGTTCTGTACCTTCGACATCCCCGATGTGGGGTGCTTCGGCCTGTGTATCTGTTACGACGGGTGGTTCCCCGAGGTCGTCCGCACTCTGGTGTGGATGGGGGCAGAAGTCATCCTTCACCCGGCCTTGACGGGCACGGTAGACCGCTCGGCGGAATTGGTCATCGAGCAGGCCCACGCCATCTTCAACCAGTGCTACATGGTCAACGTCAACGCCGCGCCGACGGCCGGCTGTGGGCGATCCATAATGGTTGACCCCCACGGTCGGGTTCTGCAACAGGCCGGTACCCACGAAGAGATTCTGACAGAGATGATTGACCTGGACTTGGTGCGGCAGGTACGGGAGTTGGGCTCCATCGGCCTCAACCAGCACCTGAAACAGTTGCGGGACTTTGACGGCGAGTTTCCAATCTATGTCCAGGGCATCCGCCAGGGTGTGCTGTTTCGGGACCTGGGCCCCCTGCGCTTGCCACGCAACCTGAATTATCACGAGGAGACAGGCTCATGACTAATCTAGACGCTTCTATCCCCTACGTCTCGCCTATCTGGCCCCATCTGCTGGAAACAGTCATCGTTCGCGGTGAGGGCGCGTATCTCTGGGACCAAGCCGGTCGTCGTTACCTGGACTTTACCAGCGGCATCGGGGTCACCAACACCGGCCACTGCCATCCTCGCGTGGTGGCCGCCATCCGCGAGCAGGCTGGCCATATTCTGCATCTCCAGGCGAACGTCGCCTACCACGAGCCCATGTTGCGCCTCATTGCCGCCCTGCGTGAGGTGGTGCCACCTGAATTGAACGGCTTTTTCTTCACCAACAGCGGCGCCGAGGCGGTAGAGGCTGCGGTCAAGCTGGCGCGTCACGCTACGGGGCGCCCAAACATCATCGCCTTTCAGCGAGGTTTCCACGGGCGCACTGTGGGCACCATGTCCCTGACCAGCTCCAAGACTATTTACCGGGTCAGGTATCAGCCGCTGATGCCGGGGGTCTTTTTCGCGCCCTATGCCTATTGCTACCGTTGTCCCAAGGCAGAGGCCAACCCGGACCAGTACGGCCTCGACCGCTGTTGCGGCTGGGCGCTGGAGCAGGTACGCTTTTTGCTCAAGAGCCAGACGGCACCGGAGGAGACGGCGGCTATTCTGGTGGAGCCGGTGCTGGGTGAAGGAGGTTATGTGGTGCCTCCGGCCGGTTTTCTGCGTGGCCTGCGGGAGATCTGTGACGAGCACGACATATTGCTCGTTGTGGACGAGGTGCAGAGCGGCTTTGGACGCACTGGGCGTTTCTTCGCCTTGGAGCACTTTGGCGTTGTGCCCGACGTCCTGGTGATGGCCAAGGGCCTGGCTTCTGGATTGCCCCTGAGTGGGATCGCTGCCCGGCGCGAGTTAATGGACCGCTGGCAGCCGGGCAGCCACGGCGGCACCTATGGAGGCAACGTCGTGGCCTGCGCCGCCGCCGAGGCCACTATCCGGGTGCTTCAAGAGGAGGGGTTGGTGGAGAACGCGGCTCATCTTGGGGAGAAACTTTTGAGCCGGCTGCGGGCACTTCAGGATCGCTACCCGGGCCTGGGCGATGTGCGGGGGCTGGGGCTGATGGTTGGCGTAGAGTTCGTCGTGCCTGGCGGACGCACCCCGGACAAGAACCGGACCAAGGCCGTACAGCGGACTTGCCTGGAGGCCGGGCTGCTCCTGCTGACCTGTGGCACTGATGAGAACATCATCCGCTGGATACCGCCCTTGGTCATCGGCGAGCAGGAGTTGGAGGAGGCGTTGAGCATCTTTGAGCGTGCTCTCGATAACGTGGTGAACGCCTGACGGCGTGGGAGTCGTCTGGCGGCTTGATTGGGGGGTAGTACCCCTTCCCAGGGATGATGTGTCGGACGCCACCGGCCGGTTGTGGGTGGTCGCCGATGTACCTTGGAATCAAATGTATGTGAAGGTGAAAAACCGTTTGCCCGGCCGCAGCGCCGATATTTATTCCGATGTTGAAGCCGTCGGGTGATTTCTCTCGCAGTAGAATAGCGCGGGATTCTCGCAGCAGTCGGTCAATGGCTCTCAGCTCTTCGTCGGTGGCCTCGAAATAGTCGGCAAAATGCCTTCTGGGTATGACCAAAATGTGGCCCGGAGACACCGGGAATTTGTCATATATAGCTACGGCCAGAGCGTTGGAGGCGACGCTCTCATAGCCCTCAAGGGCACAAAACGGGCATTCCTTGCTCATGTCTATGGACTATTTCGGCTCCGTTGAGGTGACTCCTCCGAGGGCGTTCACCTTCAGCACCCACTTGCTGCCGATGGTGTATCTGGAGAACTCGTCGGCGTCCTGGGGGTGATAGGTATAGGATTTGTTCTCGGTGTCAAATTGTACGCGGTATTCTTCGGAGCGTTCCCCTTCACGTTGGCCCGATGTCAGGTTGACCTGCGGCCAGTAGGGGCTCAGGTCGTGGCCGCTGGCCGATACGTAGTCCACCTCCTGCCATTCCTCTCGGGTGTACTCACACCAATCGGCGTATACTTTGTATTC
>JAOZOT010000811.1 GCA_029933115.1 Anaerolineae bacterium
AGGGACGATGGTCGCCTCTTCGTTTCTGACGGTGATGATCACAGATACTTTCATCTTCTGCCTCTCCTGAGCGCGGAGGGCGTGGAGAACGCGGAAGCACGGAGGACGTGGAAGCACGGAAAGTTGGAGGGCGCGGAGAACGCGGAAGCACGGAGGGCGTGGAGGGCGCGGATTTGTTTAAGCCTGACCTGGCAAGCCCGGTGATCTCATTCTGCCATCAGCAAACGTTCGAATCCCGCTTGCTCGAAGTGATGATCAGAGGTAAACGCTCGTGTCACTCCATGATCTTGCATCACCACGAAACTGAAGCAATCTGTCAGTCCCCAGTCCTTATCGGAGCGAGCCAGGAATAGCTCCCAGCCGCGTTGCCAGAGGGCAATGTCCACATGGACGATGGTGGCCATCTGCATTGCCGCAGATTCTTTCACCGATTCGATCAGGTGACGGGCAACAGAGCGCCAGGCTGCTTTGCTGAAGGTGTTGGCCACCTCAGTGAGCACCGCATCAGTGGTGAGGATGCGTGCACCAGCCTGGGCCAACTGTGAGCTGACCGTGACGGCTGCGGTGTGTAACTCGTCGTCGGCGTTGCCCAGTGCGATGAAGGCAGCCGTATCCCAAAAAACTGTTTCAGGCATTGCGCTTCTCCAGGCCATAGAGGTAGTGATCGTGCTGATGAGCCAGGTCGGGTATGCCGGTGGAAATAGCATGGCGATGCACCTGGTACAGAGGTACAGCATCAGCAGGCAAAGTCTCATGGGCTTCTACCAAACCTTCCAGAAAATGCAAGAGTTCGGGCAGTCGCTCTTCGGGCAGGGTCTCGATGGCCTTATAGATTTGTTCCCTGGAAACCTCTTTAACCGTCATAGCGATGGCTCCCCTTCTTCGCTTGTATTGGGCTCGCTTTTGAATCTCGCGGGCCTCTCGCCAGGTTGGGCTATCGCCAGTATAACATCGCTCGCCTGGCCTGTCAAATGAGAGAGCGTGATCCGGCTTCGGTCGGCTGAATCTTGAAAACCGAATAAGCAACCCTCACCCCGGCCCTCACCCCCCACCCGCCCGCCTGACGGCGGGCCGCCCTCCCCACCTCCACCGGCCTGCGAGGAGGAGAGGGAAGGCGCAGCTACGGAGACATCACCCTCCCGCAGGTTGCGAACCCGGCCCGCACCCTCCCCCAGGCTGCGAACCCGGCCCGCACCCCTCCCCAGGCTGCGAACCCGGCCCGCACCCTCCCGCAGGTTGCGAACCCTGCGGGAGGGTTCTCC
>JAOZOT010000812.1 GCA_029933115.1 Anaerolineae bacterium
GTACCATCAGCGTTGAACACTACTCCAAACAACTCAGCTATTGCTTCTAGTTTATTACTCAACACACTAGTATCTAGTACTAACCTATCATCTACCCTAGTAGTTGTAACACCTAATACTTGTATAGCTATATCAGTATAGTCTTTTTTATCATTGTTAACTAAGTCACTTCCCTCAAAGCTAACCCCATCATCTATATTTAAGTTAGTAAATCTAACTCTATCTTCATCCATAACAATACCTGTCTGTAGTGATTTTATCAGAGCTAAATTAGCCTTTGACTCTACTTCCATACTACACTATCTCTGGAGCTAACACGTATACTAGTTTATTGAATTGATCTAGCTGTGTACTATTAACGGCAGTACCACCGCCTAAACTCATACCATTTACGTTTGATATATGCCCTAGTGTTTTAATTTGTCTGTTGTGTCTTACTTGATCCTCTAGTGCTATCTTACTAGCTACCTTGTAGTCTTTATCAGCATCGGCACCTTCTAGTTGCTTCTCTTGCATAGTAATCTGTAGGTTTTGTTGTGATAGCTCACCATCAAACTTATGTCTTTTATCCACTAGACTAATAGCAGTTTTTTGACTCTGCGTAGTTACTGCTGTTAGTAACTGCAAGTATGCATTCTTTTTCATACTCAGCTGTTCTATTACTGTTATGTCATCGTTAGCTCTAGCAGTATCTATTTCTGTGAATAGTTTCTCCAGTATTGTATTCTTACCATCTGATATAGCGGTAGTAGCCTGTTCATGTAAATCGTGGTATATTTCTTTATACTGATCCACATACACTATGTTATCTTTAACTACCATATACTGAGTAGCTGCTGTGTCAGTGTACTCTATGTTAGCTGTTGTAGCGGTCGACCACACACTCCATGCTTCTGTAGGTACGTATGTAACTGACTTAGTAACGTTACTAACTAGCTCTACCTCTACTGCACCCTCATCTCCAGCTACACTAGAAGTAACTATTAGTTCATAACTTCCATTATCTGTAATTACTACAGCAGCAGAAGTAGCTTCTATGGCATCTTTGATACCGTGAAATACTTCGTTAGTAGCTGCATCAGCATCACTAGTATAGCTGGCAGTCTCACCGTCGACTACTATCTCATATACAGTATCATTAGCTACTTCAAACGTAAGTAGCTCTTGTTGTTTTCTTATTCGTTGTTGTATTTTTAATTGCATTGTGTTACCTTATATTGTTTTTCGTCTAATACTAGCAGTTTGCGCTATTGCCAT
>JAOZOT010000291.1 GCA_029933115.1 Anaerolineae bacterium
ATAAAGGAGGCGTCAAGATGGAACGAATCGGTTGGCAAGAGAAGTGGACGCTGCGCTACGCAGTGGCAGGGCTGGTGTTTCTGGCCATGTCTGGCTTCGAGGGCATCCTGATGCGCACCCAGTTGACGGCCCCAGAGCTCCTGCGGGGTATGGAAGCGGCCCTGAACACGATCCGCCCGGTCAGCCACGAACCCACATCGGCAGAGTTGTTCTACGGGATGCTGACGGTGCACCCCGTCGTAGGAATCTACGGCTTTGTCTACATGTGCATCATGGGAGCCTTCTACTTCCTGGTGCCCTTTCTGCTCCAAAAAGAGGTCCGCTACAAGAAGCTGGTGCCGGTCAACTTTGCGCTGCAAGTCGTTGGCGTGCTGATCTGCTGGCTGTCCGGCTTTTTCGGGCTGTTCAACGCCCTATACACCTTGTACTGGCCGCTGCCGGTCTCCTACGACCGGGTGCCGCTGGCGGGGAGCATCGCCTTCGTCGTTGGCGCGGCGGTAGTCATGGTCAACATCCTCCTGTTTTCCTTCAACATATTCAGCACGGTGCTCAGCCAAAGCAATCCCCGTTCCTACACCATCTGGCAGTTCCTGCGCGCGGCCTTTGGCATCTCGCGCTTGATGAAGTGGCTGGGCCGAGAAGACAAGAACGCACCCAACCTCGACTACGACGGGTTGCCGGTCTTTATCGTCGCCGTAGGCCGAGGCTCTATTGACACCGTCATCAACGCCGTCGTCCTGCTCTCGGCCGGCGTGCTGATCCTGGTCTACGGCCTGGCCGCCCTGTTCAAAGCACCGCTCGATCCCGGCGCGGTAGACCCCCTCGTCTACAAGAACTGGTTCTGGTGGGGGCTGGACATGGTCGCCGACGGGAACGCGTTGATGTACACGGCGGGCGTGTGGTACCTCCTCATCCCCCTGCTGGTGGGTCGGAAACTGTACGGGGAATCGGTGGTGAGGACGGTGATCATGGTTGACCTGTTGGTCTCCATGGGTGTGTGGAGCCACCACCTCCTCGGCGACCAGGCCCAGCCGCTGGTGATGCGACTGCTTTCGGGGCAATTCGTCACCTGGGGCGAATTCTTCACCATGGGCCTGACCATTTTCGCGGCCTTGATGACCATCTGGCTGGCCAGGCCGGTCAAGTTCACCCCGGCGTTAAAGTTCGTCATGGGTTCCCTCTTTGGGTTCATCATGGGCGGTGTGGCCGGCCTGATCCAGGCCAACGTGGGGCTGAACCTGGTGTTCCACAACACCCAGTGGGTGGTCGCCCTCCACGCCCACACCCTACTCCTGACCGGGGTGGGGATGTTGCTCTTCGCCGTGATCTACGCCCTGATCCCCATGCTGACCAAGCTGGAGATCCGCAGCCAACGCCTGGTGAACGTCCACTTCTGGTTCTGGATTGTGGGTTCGGTGGTGATGGCCTACGTGATGGGGATGGCCGGTTCGAGGGGTATGCTGCGACGGATGATCTACCCTGCACCCAACCCATACCAGGCTTACCTGGCAGTGGCCCTGGTCGGTGCGCTGCTGATGGCCGTGGGCTTCCTCGCTTTCCTGGTCAACATCGTTGGCACGCTGGGATGGGCAAACGTGCTCAGCCTGGTCGTGCCCGAAGGGTGGCTGAAGTCCCGGCCAGAGCCGGCAGAGGCATGACAATACCCAATGGCCGCCCCTCGGCCACACCCCTTGATAAGCGCCTTGAAAGATGTTATAATAAATAAGCCTGTTTGCCGCACCGCTCGCGGCGGATTGGCCATCCGCCGTCCGAGTTGCCGGACGGCCAATCCGGCAGGAGCATCTGTGGAAAACAGGCCAAGGTGTGGGGAGTTTTGTGAGCACCTGTCCTGAGCGCAGCCGAACGGACAGCGCAGACGTAGGACGAGTCGTGTCCTAAACCCGGAAAGGCCGGCAACCTGTCTCACAGGAGGTTGGAGGGATGAACACAAAACAAAGATGTGACAACTGCGGCGAGGAGTTGGGGGCCAACCCGGTGCAACGAGGCGAGAGGGTCTACTGCTGCGAAGCCTGCGCCTTCGAGGCCCAACGAAGCGCGGATTGTGGGGGACGCCCCGACTCTACCACGGCTCCGTCAGTGGTCGAGCAACCGGAAAAGTGAATATCAGTACCTGAGAATCTAGCCCGCCCCGGCCGGCTAGATGTAGGCGGGGTGCATCCTGCCTTACGAGAGATCAGTAGATCACAATTGTTACCCTGAGCGCAAAGGTCTCGTTCTCAACGGGAGAAGACGAGGGACTTTCACTGCCGTTTGCCGTCCCCTCACTGCGCTCAGGGCTGCGGCTCGCTCCCCAAGACGATACAGCCAATTCCGAGTTGCCGGCCTGCCTCATTCTCCGAGAATCACGGTCTACTGAAATTCGCCGGGGTGCAGACGCCGGCCTGCCGACACGCCTGGAGAAGGCTCGCGTCTGCACTCAACCCCAAATTATGAATGGAGTGAACAGTCCAATGAGAAAAGTCTACTTCGATCACGCCTCTACCACTCCCATCCACCCCAAAGTGGTAGAGGCGATGCTACCTTACCTGAAAGAGCACTTTGGCAACCCCCTGAGCCTGCACAGCTTCGGTGAGGGTCCCCGGGAAGCGGTGGAGGAAGCCCGGGCCAAGGTTGCCGCTTTGATCGGCGTCCGACCGGACGAGATTTATTTCACCGCCAGCGGCAGCGAGGCCAACAACATGGCTGTGAAAGGCATCGCCCTGATGAACCGCCAGAAGGGCCGACACCTGGTCGTCTCGGCCATCGAGCACCAGTCGGTGCTCAACGCCACCCAAACCCTGGAAAAGCTGGGCTTTGAGGTCACGCGGGTGCCCGTTGATAAGTATGGACTGGTGAACCCCGACGACGTGGTGGCCGCCATCCGCGACGACACCACCCTGGTCTCGGTGATGCACGCCAACAACGAAATCGGCACCATCGAACCCGTGGCCGAAATCGCCCGGGCAGTCAAAGAGAAGAGAAAGGGAATCTACCTCCACACCGACGCCGTAGCTACGGTGGGCACCCTTCCCGTGGACGTGAAAGAGCTGGGAGTGGACCTGCTGAGCCTGGCGGGGAACCAGTTCTATGGCCCCAAGGGAGCAGGCGCCTTATTCATCAAGAAAGGCACCCGCCTCATGCCCCTCATTGACGGCGGCATCCAGGAGCGCGGCCGCCGCGCCGGGACCGAGGACGTGCCGGCCATCGTCGGTCTGGGCGTGGCTGCCGAGCTGGCACAGGAGAACCTGGCCGAGCGGGCAGCAAGGTTGATCCCCCTGCGCGACCGCCTGATAGAGCGCCTGACCACAGAGATTGACCGGGTCTATCTGACGGGACACCCCGCCCTGCGCCTGCCCGGCCACGTGAGCATCTGTGTGGAGTTTATTGAGGGCGAGTCTATGCTGCTTTTGCTCAACATGCAAGGCATCGCTGCCTCCAGCGGCTCCACCTGCACCTCGCGTGCTCTCAAGGCCTCTCACGTGCTGATGGCCATCGGCGTGGAGACGGCCCTGGCCCAGGGGTCGCTGGTCTTTACCCTGGGCGAAAGCAACACCGGCGAAGACGTAGACTACGTAGCCGAGGTTCTGCCGTCCATCGTCGAAAGGCTGCGGCAGATGTCACCTTTGTATAGCAAATCGTGAAGCGTGATTCCGTGATTTAGGAGGAAAACAATGCCGACGTACAGTGAAAAAGTGATGGAGCATTTCATGAACCCGCGCAACGTGGGAGAGATACCAGACGCCGACGGGGTAGGCACGGTAGGCAACCCCGTGTGCGGGGACATGATGGCTTTTTACATCAAAGTAGATAACGGACGGCTCAGCGATGTCAAGTTCAAGACCTTTGGCTGTGGCGCGGCCATCGCCGTCTCCAGCATGGTCAGCGAGATGGCCAAAGGGATGACCCTGGAAGAAGCCAAAAAACTGACCAACAAGGACGTGGCCAACGAACTGGACGGTCTGCCCCCCAACAAGATGCACTGCTCCAATCTGGGAGCCGACGCCCTGCACAAGGCCATCGAGGACTATGAATCCAGAGGCCGAGGGCCCCGCGAGCCGGTCGAAATAAAGACCAGAAGGGAGCTCCACAAAGAGGAGAAACACTGCTTCTGCCCCTTCTGTGAAAGTGCCCTGGAGGAAGCCGAGCCCATCTGCCGGGTTTGTGGGGCCGAACTCGACTTCTGCCCCGAATGTGGTGAGGCCCTACCTCATGGAGCCGAAGAATGTCCGGAGTGCGGAGCCAAAGTAGCCCAGTAAACCGCAGCGTTGCTGACCTTCCCGAAAGCGGCAAAGACGCTTGGAAGCTTTCGGGAAGGTCTCCCAACAGCACTCGACGGGGGGCTACCGGGGTTTGAGACCGAGGAGAAAACTATGGCCGAGAAAGAGAAGGTAACCATCGTGGTCTTTAGCGGTGATCTGGACAAGGCCCTGGCCAGCTTCAACATCGCTACCACCGCAGCCAGCATGGGGATGGACGTGACCATGTTTTTCACCTTCTGGGGCCTGAACGTCATCAAGAAGAACGAGGGGCCTCTGAAGAGCAAAGGGCTGATGCGCAAGATGCTCAACTGGATGAACCGGGGTGGCAGTCGGCGCCTGCCCTTGAGCAAGTTCCACCTGTTCGGCCTGGGCACGTGGATGATGAAAAAGCTGATGGGCGAGGTGCGGATGCCTCCGCCGGAAGACATGATCGCCACGGCCAAGCGGTTGGGGGTCAAATTCGTAGCCTGTAACACCAGCATGGGGGTCATGGGCCTGGGGGAGGACGCCTTTATCCCAGAGGTGGACAGCTTTGCCGGGGCGGCTACCTTCCTGGGCGAAGCCCGTAAGAGCACGGTCAACTTGTTCATCTAGCTGACAGCGTGCCTGAAAAATGCTCGTAGTGGCGACTTGAGTCGCTAATGACCGGTGCTCTGCGGCCGAAAACGAC
>JAOZOT010000813.1 GCA_029933115.1 Anaerolineae bacterium
GGTAGTGTTCCTGGACAATTGAGATAATTGCTGGCATACTATCAGCAAATTCATCGTATCATGAGGGTGAAAGATGAAGCTGATAGCATGCCTGGTAGTATTGTCGTTGATTTTCGCCTTTTGGTCAAATTGCTTCATAGGCTCAATCGTAAGTGAAGCGCCAAAAGGTCACACGGTACTTGAACCCTTCGACAGGCTGAGGGCACCGCTCTCAGGAGGTCGGTCACCAGGGTCGATGTGGTGGGTGCCAGATGTGTGGGCAGAATGGATTCGGCCGCCCCACCTTTTCAGGCGACAGTGGCGTAAGCTACATCGCTTGTTCCGCAAGCTCAAGCGTTGGTACAGTGGGTACAAACAACGGGTACAGCGCCGGCTTCTTCTCCGGCGAGAATGGCGAGAGTTAATAGATGGCATCTCGCCGGTAGAGCCGCTCGTCAAGGATTCTCAAACCCTCAGGCCGGAGGGAGAAGCGTGTCCGACGGCTGTTCCACAGAGCTCAAATCAGGAGACTCCTTCAGCGATAACAGCCCAGGACACTGCGGAGGAGGTCCCTCAGCCAGCACAGCCAAGGCCGGGGCGTCCACGAACGATTCCGACGGATCATCTGTGTTGTCCCCATGAAATCTGCTCTTCCTATGGCATCCTGGGGCCTCATCCCGACCATGACATTGTGGGAAACGGCACTTACACTACAGTCCATGGGGAAAAGCGGCAGATGTATCTGTGCCGGGTGTGTGGGAAGCCTTTTTCTGAAACGGCCGGGACTCCTTTCTTCGGCCTTAAGACGCCGATGAAGACGGTCTGCCTCGCTCTCAATGAGCTGGCCGAAGGGTTAGGCGTGCGAGCGGTAGGGCGTATCCACCACGTGGACTCCAACACCATCTTGGACTGGCTGCGGAGGGCCGGTCAGCACTGTGAGCAGGTCTCTGAGTATATGATGCAGGAGCTACAACTGAGCCAAGCGCAGTTGGATGAGTTGTGGACCTTCGTGCGCAAGAAGGAGCGGATGCTGAGCGAGTGGGAGAAGCTCCATACTGAGTATGGCGACAACTGGATCTGGATCGTCTTTGACCCGGTCCACAAATTGGTCATTGCCGTGCTGATCGGCGACCATACGGAAGAGGAGGCTGTCGGAGTGCTAACCCGCTTGCGCGCCCGACTCGTCGAATCCTGTCTACCCCTGCTGACCGGCGACTCCCTGCCCCATTATGCCGGTGCTATCCTGCGGGTCTTCGGCCTGTGGATTCAGCCTAAGC
>JAOZOT010000814.1 GCA_029933115.1 Anaerolineae bacterium
GAGCGTGTCTGAAAATTCAGAGGGCGGCGCTCGTAGTAACGACTTCTGTCGTTTTTAGCCTCAGAGCACCGGTCGTTAGCGACTCAAGTCGCCACCACGAGCATTTTTCAGACACGCTGTTACACCTCGATGCGTACAATCTTCTGGATAGCGATGAATCCGGTGATAATGCCGGTCGCTGCCACACCGACCATGATCCATCCGCAGACCTCTTTGAACATGGCGCCTATGTAATCTGGGTTCATCAGGTAGAGTATCAGGCCCAAGGCGACGGGCAGGAAACTGATGATGTAGCCGGAGATCATCCCCTGGGCGGTCAAGACTCTGATCTCGCCTTTGATCCTGACCCGTTCGCGGATGGTGTGGCCAATCACCTCCAGGATTTCAGACAGGTTACCGCCGACTTCGTGCTGGACGTTGATGGCCGTAATCATCAAGTCCAGGTCGTCGCTCTGGATGCGGCGCAACATGTTGTTCATAGCCTGCTCGGTGGAGAGCCCCAGACCAATCTCCCGCACAACCCGGGCGAACTCTACCGAAATAGGAGGCGGGAGTTCTTTGGCTACCGTCTCCATGGATTGGAGCAAGCTATAGCCGGCGCGGAGGGAATTGGCCAGAAGGTTGATGGTATCTCCCAACTGATTGTTAAAAGCATTCAGCCGCCGGTGTTGCTGGATTTTCAGGTAAATACCGGGGGCGTAAAACCCGGCGACGCTGGAGGCGAGAGCCAGCAACAAGTTGTTGTGGAAGAGCAGGTAGCCGATGAGGAAAAAGCCCAGGATGCTGGTAAAGTTCAGGATGATGTATTCGCCAGGGGTGAGTTTTACGTCAGCGCGGGCCAGTTGGGCGGCAATCTTGTCCGCAAAACCCCGCCCGGCGATAGCCTTATCAACGCCAGCAGCCAGACGTGAGGGCTTTTTCCCCTCTTCTGGCTCTGCGGCCTTGGCCTCAATTACTCCGCTGGTGTACTGTTCCAGGCGGTCTTCAATAGCTTTGTCGCCACCTCCTATCGCGCTGGCGATCCCCCAGAAAAGGAGTATCACCGCCAGCACGGCTACTATAGCAAGCACAATCACCATAGGATCCATAGCAGCTTTCCTCCTCTTCGCCACTTGGGCCTGTGCAGCGAAGCCCGCTGCCCAAGCCCCACTTGCCTACCAACGTCATCAAGCCAGGGGAACTACTCTCGCGTCGCATGTTACGACGAACATCGCGAGCGGCTTTAGAAGGTGTGAGGCCCTTTCGTAATTCACC
>JAOZOT010000032.1 GCA_029933115.1 Anaerolineae bacterium
GCATCTCTGTTCGTTTGGTGAAAGAGTACCTGGCCCTGTACCATCAGCGGAACAGTCCAGAAGACCGGGCGCGTATCCAAGAGATTCTAGGCCGTATCGGAGTCAACACTTCCTCCCAAGGTGCAGACGGAAAAGGGGGGAGGCTATGAGCACCGTGAATCCCTATCAGAGCATCACCAAGCGCACCTTTCAAAGCGCGATCATCCATCTACTGGAGACGGAGTACAAACTGGTAGGCAGCCACCGTATCATCCGGATGATCGCCGAGGACGTGGACCGGTTGCGGCAGGAATTCTTCCCTCAGATGGAGCACATCGGCCGGGGCTACCTGGTCTGGACGGCGACCCGAGATGAGGGTCAGAAAGCACGGCCGGGCAAACGCACCGAAGAGTACGGCATGGTCACGGTGGCCTTACCCCTGGTTACCGACGAAGACATCGCCGAGAAGCTGAAGCCATGTCCTCGAGGAGAGGCTCAGGCGCGAAACCGAGAGCGGGACATCACCCGCCTGGCCCGCATCATGAAAGCGGCCGAGAAGCAGGGCGCTCTGTTGACCATCGCCGAACTGTCCGTCATCCTGAATCGAGGCCAAGGAACCATCCGCCAGTACATACAGGAACACTATGCAGCCTATGGAGAGCTATTGCCCCTCAAGGGTTACCGCATGGACCAGGGTGCTTCTCCGACCCACAAGGGCCAGATTATCAACCTCTACGAGCAGGGTATGGAACCACCGGACATCGCCCATAAGACAGGGCACAGCTTGAAGTCCGTAGATCGCTACATCAAGGAGTATGAACGGGTGAAACTACTGTTGGGCAAAGGGTTGCGCCTCAAGGAAATCGGCCATCTGGTGGGCCGCGGGCAGAAGGTGGTGCAAGAGTACATCGAGATCGCTATCCGTTACCACCCAGACCTGACCCCAGATACCGATTGAGCAAGCTATACGATGGTGACAAATGTCCCTAATGAAACTCCGGCGGGAGCGAGGGCAATTTGTCAAGGTGTTTTCGCTCCGGGTGAACCATGCGGGGTTTTGCGCTCAACAGGTTACACCGTGACGACGGGACTCTCCAGATTGGAGCCAGATTTGGATGTCACGGATGATATTCTCCGCCAAGTCTGGGCTTTGTAGGCTCCGACTGAGGGGAATGGCTATCACCAGATCGGCCAGCACTGCCAAGCGGCGGGGATCATCTTCAATCCATTGGCATAACTGTTCGTGTACTCTTTCGCGTTCTTCCAATAAGATGGTGAACATTGAGGCACTCCTTGAACCGGATGACGTTTTTTGCTATCATACCATGCCTCAATGATTTGTGCCAATGACGGCACAACCTTCAGTGCCCCAGAACAAAAGTTCTGTAGGGTAGCAAGTTGTGTAGACAGTCGTAGGGTTATACCTCTATTTGCTCTTTCACAAATTACCTCTTAGCCAGGGATAGGCCGGGCAAGGGCAATTGCTGTGGGCCGAGGCCGGTGGGCTGGGTGGCCAGCCCCGTCAAGTCGGAGACGTCGAGGCCGCGAGCCGGACGGCGTCTGATTTCCAGGCCGGGTTGATCAGGGTCGTAGAAGACGAAATGGCGGTCGGTAGGATCGAAGTGAATGTCAACCTGGCGGCGGGCATAAGGGCGACCGACAGAGTAGCGATGCCCACCCAGATCGATCTGGCCCGTTTTGCCGACCGTGCGCTTCCAGGTCAAGGTAGCCAGGTAGGTATCTACCCGCTGCAAGTCGAAATGGGCTAACTCCAGTTCAGGCCGAAAGGGGCGGGGGGCTTGCAGCAATTCCGGATGGGCCTCGATGGGAGGGCGACCGGCGCAGCCCTTAGCCCGAGAGGGCAACTCAAAAGCGAGTTCGTCCACCGCCTGATCCAAGATGCTTTGCAACCTGTCGGGGTCAGCCTTTTCATTGCCCACGATGGCGTAATCGTTGACGGTCCGGTGACCGCGTTCCACCTCGGCATTGTCGGTGGGCCGACCGGGACGGGTCACCAGGTGCTCAATGCCCAGCCCTTTGAGCCACAGGGTGAAGGAACTGGGAAAGTCGCCTTGTGGTTGCCCAACCAAAGTGGCTTCGCCATCGGTCTGGACTTCGTGCGGCAAGGTTCCCCAGCGGGCGAAACAACGGCGTAAGGTGGCTTGTGCCTGGGCGGCCGTCACTTTCTTGGGCTCTTGCCCCGTGCGACCGGCCGGGGTGACGACGGCGCCTAAGCAGGCGGCTCCCACCGGGTCCCACACGGTGTGCAGATTGACCTGACTACCATCTTGCAGAGCAAGGCCCATCTTGAAGTCCAGTTGCCAGCGTTGATGGACCTGGGTGGGGGAGTGGGGACGTTCCCGCACCGGTCGGGCCGAGCGCCGACGTCGAAAACGAGGCCACTGATGCAAGTAGCGCCCAATCTGCGTCTCGCTGGGCAGGCGTAATCCCTTCAGGGAAGGCCGCTTCGTCAGCCCCAGCCGAATTCGGCCGGGGCCCCGGCGAGGATGGGCCAGACGTAAGCGCAGGATGACATAGCGCACTTTGGCCTCAAACCGGCTGAGGAGGCCGGGAGAACGGCGGACATAGCGAGTTTGACAGTCACCCCCATCCCGTTGGCGGCGACACCAGTAGCGTACGCATTCGGGCGAGACTCCCATCTGCTCTGCAATCGCTCGGTAGCTCTGACCGGCCTGATGCCGCCGATAAAACTCTTGCCGTTGAGCAACGCTGGTTCGTTCAGCCATCGGAGCACCTCCGCTTCTTTGAAATAGTGCTCCTTAGCATAGCTCTGATGGCTTCACTTCGTCAAATCACCCCCTCAGCGAAGGGGTATGTTTTTAAAGAGCGAACAGGGGTATAACCCTACGAGTACTTACAGTTGCTCCCACCCGGCATGAGCCGGCTATACCCTGTGAAGAGGAAAAATAAATGCGCATCAGAGTAAAACTACTGCTCTTGGTTGTATTCATGGGCTTCGCCTTATTGGTCAACCTAGTGGCGCTGGGCTTTTTGGCTCGGACAGTAGCCACGGCCTTGAAGACGGTAGAAGAAGTGGGCATTCGTCAACAGTTGATTGCCGTCCAGATGCAGGCGCAGTTGCGCGATGCAGAGGCGGCCCTATATCGTTACCTGATGGAAGGAGAAGCCGGATTCGCCACCCAGTTCCGAGAGCAAATGCAAAACTTTGAAGGGAACGTCGCGATCTATCAGGCGCAAGCGACGGACGAGGAGGAACGCGCGTGGGCAGAGTCGCTGGACGCCACACACCAGCAAGCCATGGAGATCGGGTCAGACCTGATCCGATTGCGGGACATGCAAACGGCCGAATTGCTGGAATTAGAGACGACTCAGGCCGAATTGGCGACGCTGTTGACCGGCCCGGCGCGTGCCGCTCGGCCAACTGATGTAACCTATCAAGAAGTCATAGGAGGCTTGCACGACAACCTGCGTGATATGTTCCTGGCTGTAACCTCCTACCTGGCCTCGCCAGAGGAAAACGAGACCGTTCGCTTCACCGAGGCAGTCATTGGCTTTCGCCAACAGCACGAACAGTTCAGGGCGTTGGCAACAACCACGCAGGAACTCGCTTGGGCCAAGGAAATTGGCCGTTCATTCCATGAGATCGAAACCCTGGGTTCGCGTCTTATCAGCAGGCGGAATCTACAGCAAACTCAATTTGCCAACTTTGCCGCCATGCTTTTCCATGCTGGTCAGGAGGTCCTGGTGGGTCAGATCCAACCGCAGGCAGCCCGGAACCTGGCGGCGACCCAACAGCAACTGCTGGCCACCCTCAACTTTGCCGTGACCGCCAGCCTGGTCATTGCCCTCTCTGCATCCCTCCTGGCCGGCGCCGTGACTATACCCATGTTGCGGCAAATGGACACCGGTATCCTGGCTCTGCTGCAAGGGGCCGAGCGTGTGGCGACCGGTAACCTGGATGAGCCGGTGCGCGTGGCCGGCCACGGCGAACTGAGCCAACTGGCCGAGGCGTTCAACGCCATGATGACCGATCTCGCCGCTCGCGAACGCCATCTCAAGGCTCGCCAATCCGAGTTGGAAGCGCTGCGTCAAGTCAGTCTGCAACTGACGAGCACCCTCGACCCAGACCAGGTGCTGGATACCGTGGCCGCCAGCGCTCTGGCCCTGGTGGGTGCCGCAGAGGTCCATATCTTTGTAGGTGATACCTCCGGCGATAACCTGGAATTTGCCGCCAGCGCATGGCGGGACGAGACCGATCACCTCTCATCGAGACAGCTACGACCGAACGGGCTGGTTGCCGCAGCCGCCCGCACCGGCCAGCCGCAGGTGGTCAGCCACGCCGATGCGCACCCCTTGTTTGACACTCCAGAGGCGCGCGGCCGGGGCATCAAAGCAGCGGCAGCCTTCCCCCTCAAACTGGGCGACCAAAGCCTGGGCGTGTTCAACATCACCCTTGACAATCGCTGTACCTTTGGTGAAGATGACCTGCGTATCCTGAGCTTGCTGGCTGACCAGGCTGCCATTGCTCTGGAAAATGCCCGTTTGTATAAGAGTCTCGCCGACAGGGAGAGCCGACTGCACACCCTGGCCCAGAAACTGGCGCGCATTCAGGAAGAAGAGCGTCGGCTGGTGGGCCTGGATCTGCACGATGGTCTGACCCAACTCTTGCTGAGCGCCAACATGCATCTGAACACATTGGCTGCCCTGTCCAACGGTCTGGAGGATCAGGCCAGAGCCGAACTTGCTCTGGCCCGCGCCCGTCTGCACGAGGCGATTGAAGAGGCACGGCGGGTCGTCTCAGAACTTCGACCGGCCGCCCTCGAGGAGTTTGGCCTGGTTGGCGGACTGCGGCATTACGTCACGGAAATGGCCCAGACGGAGAACTGGAAGGTTGAGTTTAGCGCCGAGCCGACCCAGATGAAGCTGGACCCGGCCATAGAGACGGCCATTTTTCGGATCACTCAAGAGGCACTCACCAACGTCCGTAGGCATGCTGGCACAAGCCAGATACGCGTCAGTCTGCAAGCCACAGAGACCGACCTAACCCTTATTGTACAGGATTGGGGTCGCGGGTTCAACCCGATCGCCATTTCAGAAGAAGATCAGAGCCTGGGGTTGGTGGGCATGCATGAGCGGGCTGCCCTATTGGGTGGAGAGTGTCAGATCGAAAGCCAGCCGGGCCAGGGTACCCGGGTCTGGATACGGGTGCCAATTTGCTGAGGAGAAGAACATGGCCAGGGATGAAAAGTCAAGTATCTCGATCCTGATTGCCGACGATCACCCGATGGTGCGCGAGGGCCTGCGGAGCATGCTGAACGCGCCCGGATTCTACATCGTCGGGGAAGCCGGCAATGGCTATGAAGCGGTTGAGCAAGTCAAGGCCCTGTCTCCAGACATCGTATTGATGGACATCCGCATGCCCGATATGGACGGCATCGAAGCACTCCAGGCGATCAAAAGAACTCAGGCTCAGGCGCGGGTGATTATGGTCACCACGTATCAGAGCACAGCCTATCTTCTGCGTGCCCTGGCGGCCGGAGCAGCCGGGTTCGTGCTGAAAGACATCTCCCGTGAGGCTTTGCTGGCAACCGTACGGGCCGTGGCTGCCGGCACCACCGGGGTCGATCACCAATTCCTACAACGCGCGCTGCGTGACCTGAACGAGCCCGACGAGGTATGCGTGGAGAGCACAGAGATTCTAGAGGCTTTGACCCCTCGTGAGATGGATGTCCTGTGGTTGATCGCAGAAGGCCTGACCAACTCGGCCATTGCCCATGCCCTCGGTCTCAGCCCGACCACAGTCAAGAGCTATGTGCAGACCATTCTCCAAAAACTCAATGCCATCGATCGCACTCAGGCTGCCGTCAAGGCCATCCGCATGGGTCTGGTGAAATAACGTTCCCCTTCACTCGGCCACCCCTCCAAACAGAGGGGAGCAAAACCCTCTATCTAGCAGTGTCCCCCAATCACCCCTTGTGATACAATCTAAATATAGAACTTTTTCCCCCTATTCTGGCATTAACATAAGGCTTCATTGCCCAAGCCCTCAACCATCCGTTGGCGCCTACTATAGCCTGATTGATGACACACTGACAAGTCCCCAGAAAGAGGGAGTGTTATGAGTCAGATCATTTCCGCTCGCAGTCGCCTGCCGTCAGGAGCTACCTCACTGTCCCCGCGCATAATCAAATACTTACGCCGTACTATCCTCTACATACTCCTTATCTTAGCCGTGGCCTGGGCGATACTGCCCCTATTCTGGGTCTTCATCTCGTCCATCAAGCCCGACACAGAGACCTACGCCTTCGAGCAGACCATCCTGCCGCGCCGCCCGACGCTGCAAAACTACATCACCCTGTTCCGGGTAACGCGCTTTGGTCTCTGGATGAAAAACAGTGCCATCCTGTCCACGGCCTCCACGCTGGTGGTGCTCGCCCTGTCGGCCACAGCGGCCTATGCCATGAGCCGCTTTCGCTTTCGCCTTTTCGAGATCTTTGGCCGGGTCACACTTTTGGCCTACATGGTGCCGCCTATCATCCTGGTGGTACCTATGTTTTTTGTGCTCTTCAAGCTCAAGTTGATCAATTCCCACTTTGGACTGTTGCTCGTTTACACGGGCATACGACTGCCCGTTGGGTTGTGGATGTTGCGATCGTATTTCCAGGGCATCCCTATCGAACTGGAGGAAGCGGCCATGGTAGATGGCGCCACTCGCTTCCAGGCTTTCCGCAAAGTGATCCTGCCGCAGGCGCTGCCAGGCCTGATCTCGACGGGCATCTTCACCTTCAGCGTGACCTGGCAGGAGTATCTGTTTGCTTCGATCCTGCTTTTCAGTGCCACCAAGCAGACGCTGAGCGCCGGCGTGGCTACGTTTCTTTCCGAGGACTGGATCTACTCTTGGGGGGTGCTGATGGCCGCCGGCGTGATGATCAGCCTGCCGTTGGTGCTTTTCTACGTCTTCCTGCAGCGCTATCTCATCGCCGGCTGGGGTGGTGGGGCACTGAAGGGATAAGGCGCAAGATATCCCTGTGCAATCGGAAAGGAGGTGAGTATCGAAAATATCACACTGTTGCTAGGAGCCAATGTTCGGCATGGTTCACAGGCCGGGTGAAAATTATCAGGCTCGCGATGGATTTGCAATCCATCGTATCATAGAACAACGTCTTGTTACGCCGGATTACAAATCCGGCGGGAGCGAAGGCAATTTGTCAAGGTGTTTTCGCTCCGGGTGAACCATGCCCAATGTTCTTTCGCAGAGTGACATCCATCAGGTAGGGAGGAAAACAAAAATGAAAAAGATGCTGTTCGCACTATTGACTGTGGTGACGATTCTGAGTATGCTGACCGCCTGCGGCCCTGCTCCCACCCCGGAGAAGGTGGTGGAGAAGGTAGTAGAGACAGTGGTGGTCGAGAAAGAGGTTGAGGTCACCAAGGAGGTCGTCAAGGAGGTGGTGGTCACCCCTACGCCGGCACCGGAAACGGGGCCCAGGACGCTCACCTTCTTTACCACCGAGGCCGACCCACCCCAGCTGGAGATCCTGGCCGAGATCATTGACGAATATCACGAGGCTCATCCCGAGGTCTTCATTGACGTGGTCACCGGCACACCGGCGACGCGCGGTGCGCGCATCGCTACCCTGCTGGCCGCCGGGGCCGACGCGGGTATCTTTGAGATCGAGGCCGCCTTCACCCGGGAGTGGGCCGAAGCTGGCTACCTCATGCCCCTCAACGACGTCTTTGAGGAGATCGGCGGCGTTGATGAGTATGTGCCCGGCAGTTACTTCGAACTCGAGGGCACGGTCTACGCGTTGCCTTACGCCACCAGCGTCTACGGACTGTGGTATCGCAAGGACCTGTTCGAGGAAGCCGGGCTCGAGCCGCCCACCAACTACGAGGAGTTGCTGGCGGCGGCAGAGGCGCTGACCAAATCTGATGAGGGCATCTACGGCATTGCCATTCCCGGTTCCACCAACGCCTCGGTTAACTTCTTTGCCACTTTCCTGTGGCAGAATTGCCAGGACTTTTTCACGCCGCAGGGAGAGCTCACCTTTGACCAACCCGAGGCACTGGAGGCCATCGAGAAATGGGTCGCCCTGACCGAGTACGCGCCGCCCGGTTTCGAGAACTGGAGCTGGGGCGATCAGATCACGGCCTTTGTCACCGGACAGGCGGCGATGAGTGTCTACGCCGGTCGGCTGGGGATGCGTATGCCGGATCAGGCACCTCACCTGGAAGACAAGTCCGACATCACCCGCCTGCCGTGGTGCTACAGGCCAGGCGGCGACTGCCCCTATGTCACCTATGGCTCGTGGAGCCGCATCGCCATCGCGGCCAACACCCAATACCCGGAGACGGCCAAGGACTTTTTAAAGTTCTTCCTGACCGGCGACCGGTTGGCCCGCTACGACGCCACCGTCATCGGCCACATGGTGCCACCCACTAAGGAAGTAGCCAAGTTGTTGGAAAACTGGGACTCGGACTATGCCCGCAAGCACTCGGACTGGCTGGCCTTCTTCAACAAGGACGCTGCCTTCACCAACCACCCGGCCAACAACATGGGCTCTATCGAAGGCTGCAACTTTGTCAAGAAGGACTATGGACCGCCCTGGGCCGGCCCTGTCTTCTCCAAGGGGGGCATCATTGACGTGATGTTCCAGGAGATTTACGTCGGCGGTAAGGACCCTGAAGTGGCCTGGAAGGAGGCGGTAGAGAAGATCAAGCAGGCCAGGGAGGAATGGCTGGCTGACCATCCCGATTGGGAGCCACCTACCTACTGATCCTCCTCTGTCTGGGGTTGACTCTACCCACGTCCTGAAGCCCCCACTGCAAGGTGGGGGTGGGTCACAGCCAACCCAGAAAAGGCTCCCCTGGGTCAGTTGTGAGGACTCCCCCGGCTACACCGGGGGCTTCTCGGCACCATCCTTGCGGTGTGGGTAAAGTCAAGCCTCCTGGGGCGGTGCCTGGCCTATCAGGCGCCGCCCCCTTTGAAAGGTTGTTGTTTATGGCTAGTCCAATTCAGACTGCGCAAGAGTCTGTCCGGCAACGGGCCCGGGCGATAGGAACAGCTTTTCGCTTCGAACTGGGTGACCGTGCACTGGCAGTGCTCATGGTTCTACCCGCAGCACTGTTGGTTATTGTCTTTGCTCTCTATCCGATGTTACAGGGGCTGTTTGCCAGCTTTTTTCAGGTCGAGTCAGCCACCCTGGAGATGCACTTCAATGGCCTCGAGAATTATCGGTGGCTGCTGAGCCAGCCGCTGTTTTGGCATTCACTACTCCGCTCCCTTATCTGGGTGACCGGCACCACTGTGGTGCAAATCGTTCTGGGGGTGGGCATCTCTCTCCTGCTACACCAGGAGTTGAAGGGACGCAACTTTGCTCGCGGTCTGGTCCTGTTTCCATACCTGATGCCTGCCATCGTCATTGCCCTCACCTGGCGTTTCATCCTGGACCCTACGATGGGCGTGTTCAACCGCCTGCTGATGGACTTTGGCCTTATCGAGCACCCCATCGCTTTCCTGGCCAACCCCCGGACCGCGTTGCTGTTCGTGATCATCGCCGGTATCTGGAAGTATACACCCTTCGTCGTGATGATGTGCCTGGCCCGCCTGCAGGTAGTCCCCGTCGAGTTGGAGGAGGCAGCACGCATAGACGGGGCCGGAGCGTGGCAAGTCTTTCGTCACATCACCCTGCCCTGGCTGATGCCGGTGCTCATCGTCACCTTGCTACTGCGCACGATTTGGACCTTCAGGCAGTTTGACATTGTTTACCTCTTTGCCTTTGGTGGACCGCTCTTTGCTACGACAACACTCCCCGTGTTGGTGCGTTACCTGGCTTTTGACGCCCAAAAAATCGGACCGGCAGCAGCCACTGCCTCGGTGATGGTGATCATCCTCCTGTTGATGTCCTGGGGCTATTTTGCTCTCTATGGACGGGCCGAGGAGGAGTTGGGTTGAGGAGGTAGAACGTGGCGCGCAGAAGCATACGTGAGTACGACGCCAAACGGTTGCTGGCGACCCACCTGCCCAGGTATCTCCCCGGTGGGTTGGGGTACACAGGCCGGGTGGCGCTGGTGACGCCCGACACCAATTGGGAACAACTCATCACTGACCATCCGTGGCTCCAGAGCGAACGGCTGGTAGTGAAGCCGGATCAGCTTTTCAGCAAGCGGGGGAAGAGGGGCCTGCTCCTGCTGGACACCGACCTCGACGGTGCCAGGGCCTTCGTCCAGGAAAAGATGGGGCAGGAAGTGACGATCAATGGGGTGACGGGCACGCTCACCCACTTTCTCGTTGAGCCCTTTGTCCCGCACCGCCAGGAGGACGAGCTTTTCGTCGCCATCCGCAGCGAGCGCGAGGCGGACATCATCTACTTCTCGCTGCAAGGAGGCGTTGACGTGGAGGAGAACTGGGAGGCGGTGCTCCAGGTACCCGTGCCCATCCTGACCGATTTCGAGGACGTGGACCTGGCGGCCAGGCTGCCCGACTTTTCTGGGATGGAGGACGTCGCCGTCTTTATCGGCGCCCTCTACCGCTTCTACGTGGACCTGGCGTTCACCTATTTGGAGATCAACCCTCTTGTTTTCGCCGATGGCAGTCCTGTGCCTCTCGACTTTGTAGCCCAGATAGATGACACCGCTGCCTTCGAGTGCGCACAGCAGTGGGGCGACCTGGAGTTTCCGCCCGCCTTTGGCAGCCGCCTCTCGCCGGAGGAAGAATACATCCGCCAGCTCAATGCCAAGAGCGGCGCTTCGCTCAAGCTGACGCTGCTCAACCCGGAGGGTCGGGTGTGGACGCTGGTAGGCGGCGGTGGAGCGAGCGTCATCTACGCCGACACCATCGTTGACCTGGGCTTTGGCAGCGAGCTGGCCAACTATAGCGAATACTCCGGTAACCCCTCCAGGGACGAGACCTATGAGTACACCCGGACCATCCTCGACCTGATGACCCGCCGGAAGGACCCTCGGGGCAAGGTGCTGCTCATTGGTGGAGGCATCGCCAACTTTACCGATGTGGCCAAGACCTTCGCCGGCCTCGTCCAGGCCCTCACCGACTACCAGAAGCAGTTGCGGGAGCACAACGTTAGGATCTATGTGCGCCGTGGGGGCCCCAACTACCAAGAGGGCCTGCGGCTGATGCGGGAGCTGGGCAAGAAAATCGGCGTGCCCATCGAGGCCTACGGCCCGGAGCTGCACATGACCGAGATCGTGCCCATGGCGCTCAAGGAGTAAGTACAGAGGAGGCCAGGAGTGAGTCAACCGGACTATCAACTCTTCTCCAGAGATACCCGGGCCCTGATCTACGGCTACCAGCAGGATGCCATCCAGCGCATGCTGGACTTTGATTACGTTTGCCGGCGCCAGACACCCTCAGTAGCGGCGATCATCAACCCTACCCGGACCGGCCTGCACAAGGCGTTCTTTGGAGCCCGGGAAATCCTCATCCCTATGTACCGTACCATAGCCGAGGCAGCGGCGGCGCACCCTGAGGCGGACGTAATGATCAACTTTGCCTCCTTCCGCTCCGCCTTTCCGACGACGATGGAGGCACTGGAGACACCTACCCTGCGGACGATTGCCGTCATCGCCGAGGGCGTGCCGGAACGTAAGAGCCGCATCCTGGCAGCCACGGCCCGCCAGAAGGGAAAGGTCATCATCGGCCCGGCCACGGTGGGAGGCATCCAGGCCGGGGCGTTTCGGATTGGGAACACGGCGGGGACGATCGAGAACATTGTGGCTTCCAAGCTGCACCGTCCGGGCAGCGTGGGCTTTGTGGCCAAGTCGGGCGGGATGAGCAACGAGTGCTTCAACATCATCGCCCGCCACACCGATGGCTTGTACGAAGGCATCGCCATTGGCGGCGATACCTTCCCCGGCTCCACGCTGCTGGATCACCTGTTGCGCTACCAGGCCAACCCTGATGTCAAGATGATGGTCTGTCTGGGTGAATTGGGCGGAGACCAGGAGTATCGCATCGTCGAGGCGCTGCAAGACGGCCGGCTGACCAAGCCGTTGGTGGTATGGGTCACCGGGACGTGCGCCAGGGTGCTCCCCCGCAGTGTACAGTTCGGCCACGCCGGGGCCAAGGCCAATACGGGAATGGAGACAGCCGATGCAAAAAATGAGGCCTTGCGAGCAGCGGGGGCCGTCGTGCCGGCGTCGTTCAACGATTTCGGCGACAGAATCCGCGAGGTCTTCGAGAAGCTCAAAGCGGAAGGGCAGATCGCAGAGTTCGAGGAACCGGAGGTGCCGACCGTCCCGATGGACTACCGCCAAGCCCTCAAGACCGGTCTGATCCGCAAGTCGGCCGGCATCATCACCACCATCTCCGACGAGCGGGGCGAAGAACCGGTCTATGGAGGCAAGCCGATTAGCGCCGTGATCGAGGAACAGATCGGCATCGGTGGGGTTATCAGTCTGCTGTGGTTCAAACGGGAGTTGCCCGGCTACGCTACCCGATTCATAGAGCTGGCGCTCATGATCGTCGCCGACCACGGCCCGGCGGTGAGTGGAGCGCACAACGCCATTGTGGCCGCGCGGGCTGGCAAAGACCTGATCTCCTCCCTCGTCTCCGGCCTTTTGACCATCGGCCCTCGCTTCGGTGGGGCGATTGACGACGCGGCCCGTCACTTCAAGCGGGCCTTCGACTCAGAGATGACGCCCCAGGAATTCGTTGACGATATGAAAGCCAGAGGGATCAACATTCCGGGCATCGGCCACCGCGTCAAGAGCGTGCAGAACCCCGACGTGCGGGTCACGCTCATCAAGCGGTATGCCCGGGAGCACTTTACCTGCACCGATCTGCTGGACTATGCGCTGGAGGTAGAAAAGGTTACCACGGCCAAGCGGAACAACCTCATTTTGAATGTGGACGGCTGCTTGGGTGTCACCTTTGTGGACCTGCTGCGCTCCTGCGGCTGCTTCAGCGAGGAGGAGGTGCAGAATATTGTAGACCTGGGATATCTCAACGCCCTCTTTGTCCTGGGACGGAGTATCGGCATCATGGGCCACATTTTCGACCAGCAGCGATTGGCCCAGCCCCTGTACCGTCACCCCTGGGATGACATCGCCTATATGACTGACCTGACAGCGCTGTGAAGCCAGATCTCAGCCTGGATGCCAGGCCACAGGTCGAGGCATGGGCCATGATGTCCAGACTGCTTACTGGTCTCTCTTGACAGATCTTCAATTATCGGGTACTCTATCTGCACGTTAGAATCACAGATCGGAGAGGCCAATGGTTCGACCGTCAAACGGCTCCATGCCGTTATCCAGCCTCACCAGAACGGTATTCCAACGAGCAAGCTATACGGCCGTCGTCGTGACGCTAGCCGGGCTTGTCCTTGCTGGTTGCAGTATCGCTGCCCCACCGACTGTGCCCACCCCCTCCATTCCGCCGACCTCTGTAGGGCCATCTGGCCCCAAGATCATCTCCCTCTTCTCTACCGAAAACGATCCCAAGCAGATTGCTACCCTGCAAACACTGGTGGTCGAGTATCAGCGTCTCCACCCCGATGTGGAGATTGACATCGTTCTCGCCTCACCAGCCTCTCGTGGCCGACGCCTCTTGACGGCGTTGGCTTCCGGCGCTGATCTGGGCATCTTTGAGATCGAACCCACGCTGATGGCTGAATGGGCCGAAGCCGGCTACCTGCTTCCCCTGGATGACGTGGTGAGCAAGATTGGCGTAGATGACTATGTGGAAGGCAGCCTCTTCTCCTACCAGGGGCATGTCTACGCGGTGCCTTACGCCACCAGCGTCTATGGCTTATGGGTGCGCACCGACCTGCTGGCCGAAGCCGGGCTGCCACGGCCTACGACTTACGAAGAGGTTCTGAACGCGGCCGCGACTTTGTCGCGGGGCGAGGTCTATGGCATCGCCTTGCCCGGCGGTCAGAACATCGCCACAGTAAACTACTTTTCCACCTTCTTGTGGCAGAATGGGGGCGACTATTTTACCTGTGATGGTCAGGTCGCTTTTGGTCAACCTCAAGCCCTTGAGGCGGTCAAGAAATGGGCCGCACTGGCCGAGTATGCCCCACCGGGTTTTACCACCTGGGGATACAGTGAACAGATCGAGGCTTTTTTGCGTGGCCGCGTCGCCATGGCCATGTATGCGGGGCGGTTAGGAGTCCACGTTGCTGACAAAGCGCCGGAGTTGGAGGATCGCGTCACGGTCGTGTTTCCGCCCTGGGGACCGGAGAAGGTCACCCTCGGCGTGTGGAGTCGGTTCGCCATCGCGGCCGGCACGCGCCACCAAGCCGAGGCCAAAGAATTCCTGCAGTGGTTGGTCAGCGGCGACCGCTTGCTGCGCTACGACATGACCGTGCCCGGGCACATGATCCCGCCTCTGCGCTCGGTGCAGGCCATGGCCTTGGACTATGACTCCCCCTATGTTGCCCAACACCCGGATTGGCTGGAGGCGTTTGACGATTGGGTGATTTACACGAACCATCCAGCCATGAACATGGGCTCTATTCGCGATGGCCGGTTTATCCGCTCTGATGTCGTGCCTCCCTGGGGCAGCATGATTTTTGGTACGCCAGGCATCGTAGACACCATGTTGCAGGAGATTGCTCTGGGAGGTCGGGATCCGGAAGCCGCTTGGCGGGATGCTGTCGTCAAGATGGAAGAGGCTGTCAGACAATGGAAAGCCCAACATCCTGAGTGGCAGCCACCAGATTGTTGAGTTCTGATGCCCCTCAGCGGTGATTATGATCGTCATGGTACGATCCGATCTCAAGATTCCCCAGCTAGCCGATGGGGAATTTTTTGTGCATATGCGCGGAGACATGGCTGGGGTTGAGTTTCAAATCGGCGGGCCGGGTGGCCGAGATCATGGTCGAAGAGGGAGACCAGGTGGAAGCCGGAGAGGTTCTGGCCAATTACGAGGAAATCAAGGCCGGCCCCAGCCAGGAAGACATCACCGTGGCCAAGAAGAACTGACTATCGCCAGGGCCCAGGTCGCTCAAGCACAAGCTGCTGTAGCCCAGGCTCAATTGAACCTCGAGGAAGCCACTCTGGTGGCCCCTTTTGCCGGAACTGTAGCTGACGTCAACATCGAGGTGGGCCAGATGGTCAACTCAAGTACACCGGTTATCGTCCTCGCCGACATGGCAAGTTACCACGTTGACCTCTACATTAAAGGACATCCTGAGCACGATGGAGGAGGTCACCGGTATCCTGACTATTTTCCTGGGAGCTATTGCTGCCATCTCCCTGCTGGTGGGTGGCATCGGTATCATGAACATCATGCTGGTCAGCGTGACCGAACGGACGCGAGAGATCGGCATCCGCCAGGCGGTGGGCGCTGCGCCGGGCGACATCCGCCTGCAGTTCCTCATCGAGGCCCTGGTACTCAGTCTGGTGGGCGGGCTCATCGGCGTGGTGGTCGGAGTGGTGGGTTCATGGGTCTTTGGCCGAACCAGCGACATGCGCACCGTGGTGGCGTTCGAGTCCATCCTGTTGGCTTTTGGCTCGGCGGCCACGGTGGGCATCTTTTTCGGCTTCTATCCGGCCAACAAGGCCGCCCAACTCGACCCCATCGAGGCGTTGAGACATGAGTAAGTGAAGCGTGAAAAGTAAAACGTAAAATTACGATCCACGCATCACGTTTTACATTTGAAGGGAGAGAAACATGAAGCAGACAACAATAATGGGGATTTTGCTAATGCTGATGGTGGCATTGGCAGCCTGTGGTGGCGAGGCGGCTGCGCCAGCCGAGAGGGGCGCTTTGCCGGAGTCTCTTCGACTCTCATTGGGGACGCTGATGCTGGAGGAGACGCCTCAGGCGGTGACGGCGGAGCAGGCGCAGGAGTTGCTGCCCCTGTGGCAGATGCTGCGAGCCCTGCAACAGAGTGACACTGCTGCGCAGGCGGAAATTGAGGCCATCCTCAAGCAGATTCAGGCAGCGATGACGTCCGAACAACTGGCGGCCATCGAGGGGATGGACCTGAGCCCGGCCAACATGCGGACTGTGTTCCAGGAACTGGGCCTCGGCATGGGCAGAGGTGAGGGTAGCAGTGGTGGTCAGGAAAGAGGGTTCCGCCCGCCGGACGAGATGTTTCTGCTTGGCGGGCCAGGTCCGGGTGGTGGGATAAGGTTGGGCGGCGGGACGAACCTCAGCCCCGAAGAGCAGGCTACGGCCGTAGTGGAGCGCATGAGTTTGAGCCTGGGCGTGGCCCTGATGGACAGGCTCATCGAGTTGCTGAAGTCGCGGGCGGGGGGAGCGAGCGCCACTCCATCGAAGGCCACGCCGGAAGCAACGGCCTCGCCGTCTGTGAGAGCGAATAGCAACAGCGAGCTGGGCAAGCAGGTGGTGGATACGAAGGTGATGCCGACTCCCACTCTCCCCCCTACCTCCACTCCCCAATCTCCCAGCCTCCCAGCCACCGCCACCTCTACTCCCCAACCTCCGCCCGCTCCCACACCGACACCTTTGCCTGGGTCGGAGGGCCTTGCCGAACCTGAGGATGAGCTCACGGGCAAGCTGGTCTTCCAGACGAGCAACGGGGGCGACATCTACATCATCAACGCCGACGGCACCGGCCTGCGACGCCTGACCGATGGCATGGAGCCGGCCTGGTCACCCGACGGCACGAAGGTGGCCTTTACTCGCTGGCGGGACCCACGGGGCCCCTACGTCATCAACGAGGACGGCAGCGATGAGACCCTCGTCTTCGGCTGGAGTCAGGCTAAAGGTGCGGCCTGGTCACCCGATGGCAGCCGCATCGTCTTCACCCGCCGGTACGGAGGGCGAGACGAGGACACAGAAGTATGCTTTCATGGGCGCTGTCGGACTCTGCCGGCGGATCACTGGTGGAAACTGGGCGTGGTGCGGCTGGAGGATGGCCATTTCCACGACCTCCCTTGCTACCCTCACAGCCTCTCCCCCACCTGGTCGCCCGACGGTTCGGTCATCGCCTACGACAGTGATTTCGGCATCCACCTGACCAACGAGGAAGGGACGATAGGACATGTGACCGACGACCGTAGCCTGTATGCCATTTCCACCGATGGCCGTGACATCTCGCCGGTCTGGTCGCCGGACGGCAGCAAAATCGCCTTTGGGTTCAGCCAGCACGACCACTGGGAGATTTACGTCATGAACGCCGACGGGTCGAACCGGGTGCGACTGACCAAGGAAGAGCCTTTTGCCGAGCGGCCACCCAACAACGTGTCTCCGGCCTGGGCGCCCGACGGCCGTCATATCGCCTTTTTCACCGATCGGAACGGGAAATGGGAATTGTGGGTCATGAATGCCGATGGCAGTAACCAACGGCCTATGTTCGAGACGGCTCTAAATGGTTTGAAATTCGAGTATGGTTTCGTCGCTGAACGGATGGTTTCCTGGGCGGAATGACAGGTGAGTTCTGTGCGAGTATAATACAGGAATGTTTGGTAGCATAACAAAGACTTGACATTTTGGCCAAAAAGTAGGAGCATAGGTTAACTCCAATCCACTCACGAAAGACCTGCTATTAGGGTTTAGCCAGGGGGAGCGCGTTTCGGGAGAGGCTGTC
>JAOZOT010000292.1 GCA_029933115.1 Anaerolineae bacterium
GGATTTCCGGAAATGCATCAGCGTTCAGACTTTTTTCCCTCCTTTCCTGTTGATTCCTTCACGCGGCCGGGATGGTGACGCTGAACTCTTCGCCGCGCAAGGTGAACTCTGGCTCCCGCCCGGTCAACTGCCGCGTCAGACGGATCATCTTGGGGATGCCGGTGCCGATCTCGCGCATGTAGCCCAGGTGACTGAGCACGGCGCACAAGCGCGGGTTGCGCTCGTAGTGCACGCCGTAGCGGATCGTCTCCAGCGTGATGGTGTTGGGCAGCCGGCCAGGGCTGTGCACTTCTACGCGGTCGTCAAAGGCGAAAAGGCGGATCTGGCGGCCGATGATGCTATAGTCCCGGTGGGCCACAGCGTTCACTACCGCCTCGCGCAGCACCGGCAGGGCATACTGGGGCTGATCCTCGCGCCGCAGCTTGGACATCGTGGCTGCAATGCGCGTGTTGGCTTGTAGGAAAGCAATGGCTCCCTCGATTACCTCTTCGAGCTTACCTTCCAAGTCCCGATGGTCATGGATGAATTCCTCGCCCGGCTCCGTACCGGCGAAGCGCACCGCCGTCAGCCGGGTGTAGCGCAGGTGCTGTTGTGGATGATGGCCGAAAAGCAGCAGCCCGGCTAGAGTCAGATAAGTAGTCTCGCCCATGCCGGCTGCCAGGCGCATGTTCTCTAACAGCGTCGGGAGCGGCACTCCTGCCTCGTCCAGGCGCTCCCTGAATTGCCGCTCGTAGTAGCGACTAAAGTAGGCCAGATCCAGATCGTCCGGCGTCGTGGAGAGCACTGGTGTTTCATCGTAGTGAAGCGCCCCACGCAATTGGAAAATGCGGATCAGTTCCTGCTGGGTAGCCTGACGGCGCGTGGCTCCCACACGGACATAGTATACTCCCCGATTGGTTCTATAGGGACGGTCGAGGCCCTCTATCTTCAGCACCAGGACGTTGCGTTCCCCGATGGGGACCAGTTCAACCTTGGGCAACAATGGCGGGATGCAATTCTGACGGCAGATGTTGACCAGATCACGCTCCAACGTGGCCGGGTCGGCTATGCCGACGACCTGTCCGTCGTCGTCTACGCCAAAGAGAAGCCAACTCTGCCGGCCGGTGTTCGCCAGCGCCACGATTTCGGCGGCGACCTTGTCAGGATGGTCTAGTTCGCGTTTGAATTCGGTCTGTTCGTCCTCGCCTTGAGCGAGGCGTTCCCGCAGCGCCTGTTCAGTAATCATTCCAATACTCCGCCCTCCACCTTTTGCCTCTCCAAAGCAAGATACCTCAGGCGGAAAGAGCTGCTTGAAGCTTTGGCTCCAACGGCTATTGTTTGACGCCGGAGTCTGCTCCTCTCTCCGTGGGTGGTGTCGCCAACTCCGCCTCCGTGCCTAAACGCACGAGACCCCGTGAGACGCCCAGGGCTTTGCTTACTTCTTGTACCGTCGTTTGCAGGATGCTCTCGATATCCACCGCACTTCTAACGCGTGCTGTGATCTCGCGGATCAACCGTTCGCGGGCAGCGCTGCGCTGCGTTTGCTCAAACAAGCGGGCGTTCTCAAGGGCCAGGGCCATCTGCTCGGCTACGGCTTCGATGAGTGCAATCTCGTCGTCCGTCCATTGTCGCTTGTTCCCCGTCTCATGCAGCCCAAGGGCGCCGATGACTTCGCCGCGCAGACTGATAGGCGCTACTAAAGCGGCTTGCTCTGCTCCGTCCGTATTGGACTGCACGACCACCTCCCGCCGTGTTATGGCCTGTTCGACCTCGGGTGGTATGGTGTCGCCGAGAGGAGGCACGCCCGGCTGGGTGCGTTCGTAGCTGGGAGCCCTCAGCGTGGACGCGAACTCGGCCCACTGCCCACGCAGGTAGAGCCGGTGGGTAGCCTCCAATTCCTCCAGCGCGGCCTGGGTCTCGGCGAAGAGACGGGCGTTGTCAATGGCCACTGCCACCTGGTCGGCCATAGTCTGCAACACGGCGATGTCTTCCTGGGAGAAAGCTTCGCGCTCTGTACTCTGCACATCCAGCGCGCCGATCACCCGGCCACGGGAGATCAGCGGCAGGGCCATTTCTGAGCGCGTGTCGGGCAGCAGCGGGTTGTCGAAGCGGACGGCCTCCTTGCCTATGTCCAGGGCAATGCGCGCCTGGGCATGAGCTGTGCACCAGCCAACCATCGAAGTGCCACCCACCTCCAGGCGGTGATCTTGCTCCAGCATCTGGCGGCCGGCTTCGCCGGTGCCTGCTTTCAGCACCGCCCACTGTCCAGATTCATCAATCAGGAACAGAGCGGCGTAATAAAGGTCAAAGCGCTCGCGGACCAGATTCACTGCCCGCTGCATTAGTTCATCGGGGTCGAGCACCGAGGTAGCAACGCGAGAGATCTCGGTGGCCGTGGTCAGTTGCATGGCACGGTGTTCAAGTTCGCGCGTGCGCTCGGCCACCCGCTGCTCTGTGGCCTCCATTGACTCGCGCAATTGCACAGTCATGGTGGCAAAGGCCTGAGAGAGAACGCCAATTTCGTCATCGCCCGCGCGGGGGAGGGGAGCATCCCATCGGCCGGTTCCGATCTGTTGAGCCGCTGCAGCCAGTTTTTGGATGGGGTCAATCAGGCGATTGGCCAGCAAAATGCCCAGCGCCGTTACTATTATGAAAACAACCCCACCGACGGGCAGGATGCGCGTCAGCAATAATGCTCTTGTCGAGGCGTCCAATTCTTGTCGCAAGACGGTCACGGCCTGAAGCACTTTTTCGGCTTCAATGACATTGG
Source organism: Anaerolineae bacterium (assembly GCA_029933115.1). Classification (GTDB taxonomy): domain Bacteria; phylum Chloroflexota; class Anaerolineae; order E26-bin7; family E26-bin7; genus E26-bin7. The sequence continues at coordinate 2,750 of JAOZOT010000292.1, forward strand.
CCAGACTCCATCCCGTGCTTTCCAGAGGAGCGTAAGCGATAAACAGCTCCTTTCCATTCGTTTCCAGGGCCTCAAAGCCGGTTGAGCCGGCCGTCATTTTGGCCAGTACAGAGGCGAATTCCGTTTCGACCTGGCTCAGGTCTGTTCCAAATTCGCCGGGCTCAGGAGGACGCCCCAATATGTCTTGATAGCCCTGCTCCGGGAGGGCAAGGGCGTGCCCTGTGTCATCAATGAGGAAAGAGTAGCCACCACCGAGCAAGCGAGTTGCTTCAACGTTGGCGCTGATGTCTTTCAGGGTGACATCAATGCCGACGCCCCCCACGAACTCACCCTGGCCGGTGTAGACAGGAGCTGCCGCCGTGACCATCAAGCCTTTGCCGGTCGCGTCTTCGTATACCGGCGACCAGACCACCTTTCGTTCCGGGTTGTTCTCCGGGGTGGAACTGACATACCAGGGACGCCGGGTAACTTGAAAGTCCGGCGGAAGGATGTTCCCCAGATTGATGTTGGGGTAGTATCGGGTCATCTCCTTTTCCGTCGAGAGGTAGATAGCCACCGTATTGGGATCGCCATCGTAAGTGGGGCGGAAGATGAAATCCAGATAGGCACTCAACTCCAAGGCGGTCAGGAGTTCGTCGTTTATGTCCACAAAGTTAGGGACAAAGACGCTACAGACATCGTTTTCATCGTTGATATACTGCCCTTCAGGCCCCACAAACATGTGATCCTCGGCTCGCCAGTAGGTTCCACGGGCAAAGGCGCTTGGCTTTTCGAAGATGCTCGCTGCGTAGCGGGCCACGTTTTCCGCGTCGAGTTGTACTTTCTTCAAGATGAGGTCATTCCTCTGGGCGTGGCCAATAGTCAACTGGCGGAGATATTCTTCGGCCTGGACGCGCAGAGCCTCGCTGCTGGTCTGCTGAGCACTTTGTCCCACCCTCTGGATAGAGCTAACGCCCAGGTAAGTAGCAGCCACCACTGAGACTATGGTCAAGCCCAACAGCAATGCCAGCAATCGTAGCCGAATACTTCGTCGAACCCTCAAGCGAGGGGCCGGCTTGGCGGGAGGGGCAGGTGGGGGAGGGGCTTCTCGCTCTTCGGCAGGGCCCACCTGTTCCGGCTCCACGCCGGCCCCTGGAGGGACCTCCGGCGCTATCAACTGGGCCTCGATTTCGGCGGGCTCGGCGGCTATTTCCTCTGGTGGTAACTCAGCTTCCCGACCTTCTTCCTCGGAGACAATGTCAGAAAACAGCCCTTCGAGCTGGCTCCTAAGGTCTTTGTCGCTCATGGTTCATCAACTCCTCAGCCAGGGCACGGTATTGCTGAGCGCCCCGGGTCTTGGGTGCGTAAAGCGTGATCGGTTGACCGAACGCCGGACTTTCTCTAAGCTTGGTGTCCACCTCGATAATGGTTTTGAAAAGAACTCTGCTCAGCCCTCGCTGCATCTGCTCCAGGATAACCTGGCAGATCTTGTTGCGTCGGTCGTACATTGTCACCAGCACACGATAGATCAACCGTGGGTTGGTTTTCTCTCGCACCAACTTTACCAACTCTACAATCTGACGCAGCGAGTGAGCAGCGTAGTACTCGCATTGGATGGGGATGATGAGCAGGTCTGCAGCGGTCAGGGCGTTGAGGGTGAGCGTGCCAAAGGAGGGCGGACAGTCAATCAGGACAACGTCGTAGAATCCCTCACCCATGGCGTCCAAACCGTTTTTCAAATGAAACTCGTAACCCTTTCGCCCGTAAAGGATTTTGTCGAGGACGACCAGTTCCTGGTTAGCAGGCACGATGTCCAAATCGAACACCGGGCTCTCACGGCTGACGCTCACCAGCGAGGTGTTTCCCAGAAGGGCCTCGCCCACTGTGCGGCGCAGTTCCTCCGGCCTCAATCCCAGCGAAAGGGTGAGATTGGCTTGAGGGTCCAGGTCAATGAGCAGGACGCTCTGCCCTATCTCCGCCAGGCAGGCTCCTAATGAGAGACAAGTGGTGGTCTTGGCCACTCCGCCTTTTTGATTGCTGATGGCAATGGTTGTGGCCATAGCCGGATACCTTTCCCTGAGAGTGTTCAGAAACTTGCCAGGCCCGATGATAAATCACCAGGCTGAGCAGTCCAGGCTTGTAAAGCGGGCCAAAGGCTACTCCTTCTCTTTCCCATC
>JAOZOT010000293.1 GCA_029933115.1 Anaerolineae bacterium
ACCGACCCCCCGCTTCGCAGGGGGCTTGAAATCAACCATGCCCGGGTAGTTACCCGAAGTCGTTACTACGAGCGCCGCCCTCTGAATTTTCAGACACGCTCTGAGGGCGCTTTCAGCGCCCTTCCCCTGCTCAGCCCGGCGATTTATCGCCGGGCGGGAGGCGGTGACTGCCCTCGTAGACAGTTGCTCACAAAACCAAGAGGATTTCCAGGCGGGGCATACCCCCTGTGTCATCATGACAACCGGGAACGAATTTACGCCTCGCTGTACTTAGCTCGGGGCAACTGGGACTCTTCTTTGGAACCATTCAGAGCTTCTGTGAACCGTACTTCCAACTGCTCCTTTTCCGACGGGGGTAAAAAGGCGGCGCGGACGCCGGTCAGGATCATCTGCTTGATCTCAGGCACGGTAACGCCAATGTCGCGCACGGCGACCATGTATTCATCAGTCAGGGTAGTATTGCTGATGCTGGGATCGTCGGTGTTGATGGTCACCGGCAAACCTATCTGAAAAAAAGCACGCAGCGGGTGTCTGGTGATAGCCTTGACCGCTGCTGTCTGGATGTTGCTGGTAGGACACATCTCCAAAGTGACCCCTTTTTCCCGTATCAGGTCCATGACCGTCAGGTCCTCACTGGCTCTTACGCCGTGGCCGATACGGTCCGCCTTCAAGAGCTCTACGGCTGTGCGCACACTCTCGGCTCCGGCGGCCTCGCCAGCGTGGACGGTGATGCCCAATCCCGCCTCCTTGGCTTTGTTGAAAAGCCGGGCAAAGGGCTGGGCCGAGTAGTGAACCTCGTCGCCGGCCAGATCCAACCCAACGATGCTCTGATCGGTGTAGCGGATAGCCACGTCAACGATACGGCTGGAGATGTCCTGGTCATAGTCCCGGCGGATGGTTATCAGCAGCTTCACCGTGATGTCGAAATCCTGCTCGGCCTTTTTCACCGCGCTGATAACCCGCTCCACCACTTCCTCAAAACAGAAGCCCTGGCTCAAAGCCAAAGTGACCGGATTGAACCTGAGTTCCAGGTACTTGACGTTGTCCTGCGCAGCATCGGCCACAGCCTCGTAGGAGATGCGCTCAATGCAGTCCAGCTTGGAGTAGAAACGAGCCAAAAAGTTGAACTTTTCCAGAAAAGCGTGAAAATCCGGCGGCTCATCGGTGGTGACCTGGACATAAGGTCGTAGCTCTTCAATGTCATAACTGGGCAGGTCCACACCATGTTCACAGGCAATCTCGGCCAGGGTAGATAGGCGGAGAGAGCCCTCCAAATGCCGATGCAAGTCCACCTTGGGCAGATTTTGCAGGGTCTGGCGCAAGTTTGTTCTTCGTTTGATTTTCGCGATTCTATACTTGTTCAAGTCTGACATTTGCAGTTACGATCTAATACCTCATCACCGGGGCTGGCTTCCTCTTCCCTCAAGATAGGTAAGGTGAAGAAGAAAGTGCTGCCTTGTCCCACCTGACTCTCGGCCCATACCCGCCCTCCGTGAACCTCAACGGCCTTCTTGACCAGAGCCAGTCCGAGGCCAGAGCCACCGAAACGTCGAGTAGGGTGACCATTGACTCGATAGAAGCGTTCAAAGATCCTCTCCAACTGGTCATTGGGGATGCCGATGCCCGTGTCAGAGACTGCCACGCGCAGGTACTCGCCCTCTTCCTTGATGCACACGGTGATTGTACCCCCCTCTGGGCTGAATTTGATGGCATTGCCCAAAAGGTTATCAAAGACCTGTTCGAGGCAACTGCGGTCTGCCCACACGGGAGGCAGAGCCTCTGGTATCTCTGCCTTCAAGACGATACCTGCTTTGGTGGCTGCCGCCCTCGCACTTTCCAGAGCCATCGTGGCCACTTCCGCCAGAGACACGCGGGTGGGCTGTAGAGACTCCATTTCAACCTGCTGCAGAGAGAGGAGATTGTTGATAAGACGTGTCATGGCGTCTGCGCGCCGAGCCACAATTTGCAGACTGTTCCGCTGCCACTCATTGAGCTCGCCCATTGCCCCTTCCAGGATCAACTCCACATAACTTTTAATAAAGGTCAACGGGGTGCGCAGCTCGTGGGACACATTTTGCACGAACTCTTGTTGCGCTCGGCCAAGAGCTTGAAGCTCGTCGTAGGCTTTCGCCAGTTCTTCCGCTCTCTTTTTCGAGCTCTCGTAAAGCTTGGCGTTCTCTATGGCCACGGCCGCCTGCGCAGCAGCAATGGTCAAGAGCCGCCCGTCATCAGGGCTGAAGGCATCTGGCTTGTTGTCATCTATGCAAAGGGCGCCAATGACCTTGTCTTTGCTGATCATGGGCACCACCAGCAAAGAACGCACAGTCGGGTCAAAGGGGACAAAGTTCGAATCCCGGTAGGTGTCGGGGATGTAGAGGGCTCTGGCCTCCGCCGCTGCCTTGCCCGCGATGCCCTCGCCCACTCTGAGTCTGGCTTCTCTCCGCCATTTGCGTTTGATGCCGGCCGCTGCCTTGATCTCCAGCATCTGGCTCTCTTCATCGAGGAGAAATAGAGAGCAGGCGCGACAGTTGATGGACAACTTCAGGGCACTGACAATGGAATCCAGCACAGTGTCCAACTCAAGGCTGCTGATCACCTGTTTGGCCAGGGTGTAAAGGGTAAAGACCTCAGCCAGGCGATGTTGTGTTTGCCTGTACAGTTGGGCGTTCTCGATGGCCACAGAGACCTGGTCGGCCAAAGTTGAGAGGGTAAAGAGGTCCTCTTCGTCGAAAGCATTGAGTTGAGTGCTTTGCACATCCAGCACACCTATGACCTCTCCCTTGGCTTTGATGGGGACAGCCAATTCCGACCTGGTGTCACTCAGTTCCTCCATGAAGCGATAGCGCGGCTCCTTATCCACATCGTTGACCAGGAGAGGCTCACCAGCCTGCGCCACCCAGCCCGTGATCCCTTGCTGGCCGATCTTGAGCCGGTATCCCTTATACACTCCGCCGGCGCGGCCGGCGCTGGCCTTGAGGACGATCTCTCCAGCCTCAGTGTCCACCAGGAAAATACTGGCCGAATAGTAAGCAAAGACGTCAACCAGAGAGTTCACCACGTGACGCAGCAACTCATCCAGGTCCAGCATTGAAGCAAGCTGCCGCCCTACCTCGCCAATAGTCTTGAGTTGAGCTGCCCTTTTCCGCTCGCCCTCATACAGCCAGGCGTTCTCAACGGCGATAGCCGCCTGGTTGGCTATGGTCTGGCATAAGCGGATCTCCCTGTGGTCAAAGTGTCGTTCCCGACGGCTTTCCACCAGATCAATGAAGCCAATGACCCTATCTCTCGTCGTCAAGGGCACTATCAGAGACGTTTTCCCGCCCAATTCTGACAGGCGCACCTTGTCCCCCTTGCCGGTGTAAGGGTCGCCGATGCTGATGCTCAACGGCCGGCGGGTGCGCAGTACCCCAAGGGTAATAGGGCAATCTGAGATGGAATAGCTCACCCCAGAGCGAGAGACACGCTCCTGCTCCGTGGCTTCGGGTCCAGTGTAGTGTGCCGCGATGGTGACCGTTTGCGTTTCTGGGTTCCAGTTCCAAACGTAGACACTGGTAGCGTCAACGATCTGGGCCACCCGTCTGGCCAGGTTACGCAACACCTCCTCAACTTCCAGGCTGGATAATGTAGCAACGCTGGCCCGAAAGAGGCTTGAAAGCTCCTGCACCCTCTGTTGGCTCTGGGTGTAGAGGCGGGCGTTCTCAATGACCAGCGCGGCTTGAGAGGCAATGGCAGCCAGAAGCCGCTTATGCCCCTCATCGAAGGCGTAGGGCTGATAGCTTTGCACAGAGATGACCCCAATGACATAATCCTTGACCACAAGAGGCACCCCCAGCCACGACTTGCTGGGTTCCTCGATCACGATAGCCTCGACGGGGAGATTGTCCTTTTCCTCTTCAAAGTTCTGGATCAAAAGGGGTTGCCGTGAACGAACAATCCAGCCCGTCAGACCGCCCGCTGCAAGGGGTCTGCTAAATTTCTCAAGACGTTCCCCCTTGTCAACAAACAGCTCAAAGTTCAATTCTTCCTTCTGCTCATCGTAAAGAGCGACAAAAAAGGTGGAGATGTTCATTGCCCTCCCCACCTGCTCATAGATGAGTTCCAGCGCCTCGTGCAAATCTAGGGTAGAGGCCGCGGTTATGCTAATGTCACGGAGGATGGCTGTTTCTTCAGCCCGACGCTCGACCTCCTGGTGCAATCGAATTTTCTCCAGGCCCGTCCCTATTTGATTGCTAAGGCAAGCGAGGAATGTCAGGTCTTCAGGGGCGAACTGGCGAGGGGAGCGGTTGACCACGACCATCATACCGAGCAGTGTCTCTCCCAACTGGAGGGGCAGCCCGACGAAAGCCTGATACTCTCCACCGGTCAGATTGCCAAGGCCTGGTTCTCTGGCGAGGTCTTCGACTACAACAGAACCCTTTTCTTGAACCACGCGCCCGAATAAGCCATCCCGGTCCCTCTGCGATTCCTTGATCCGTTGAGCAAACTCTGGCGAAAGGTCGCTATGGGCAGCGAGGCGCAATTCTCCCGTCTCTTCGTCCAGCACAAAGATACCTCCGGCGTCCACTTCTGTCGCCTTCAAGGCGGTAGCCAAGGCGTTGTTCAGGATCTCCTCCAGGTCGGTGGAGCGATTTACTAAGGCAGCAATGGTACCAAGAGCAGAGAGCTTCTGATACGGCTCTCTCTGCCCAACGGCGTCGCTTAAACTGCTGGATACCGGTGCCGGTTGGCTCATCTCCGCCCACTCCTTGGCACTTACGCCATTGCTTCAGAGGGCCAAACCCGCTCGAAATCACCCTGCGACCGGCCTTCGGCGTGAGCTCAGTCGAACGCTCAGAAGGTGTCTGACAGCGTGTCTGAAAAATGCTCGTAGTGGCGACTTGAGTCGCTAACGA
>JAOZOT010000033.1 GCA_029933115.1 Anaerolineae bacterium
CGGCGGCCACTGCGCCTGGGACCCGATTCAGCCCAACTGCGCCTGCGGCGGCGGCGCTGGCGGCGGCCGCACCTATCACTACGCCTATTTTTTCCTTGACAGCAACAAAAACGGCTATCAGGATGAGGGAGAAAAAGGCCTCAGCAGCCGGGCTTATGTCAACTTTTTTAGTCCCTGTAAGAATACGGATAAAAATAAGATGGTGGAGGATACTTATTATTACCGAGCCAACACCACCGGCACAAGCGACAAATTCGGCTTTCCGGTTCCCGCGGCCGGAGGAGAGGCCGGCGGTGTTGATTTTCTCACCCAGAACGCCAATTACTACGGCTGCGGCGTCAGTGTTTACGCCGTGCCGGAGACCCACAGCAACAGTTCCTATTATGTTGGCGGGGTAAAATTTAAGGATTATGACGGCTCCAACCGGCCGGTTTATAGCTATGCAAAGAGTTGCTGGTACGATGAAAAAGCAGATGAGCAAAGATGCAACGAGCGCTATCTTTACTACCGGGGTGTTGACCGCACCAGCTACAAAGCGGAAAAAGATTTTTATCCCGGCGCCCGGGGGATCAGCAGCGGGAACAAAGGGGATATCAAGCTTCAGCTGGCGGAGTTCACCGTTGACTACAGCGGGGCCTATTATTTAACCGGTCTGCACGGATCAAAATATGGCGCCCGAGATTATGGCGGCGGGGTAACCATCTACCGCAAGGAAAGAGAAGTCAAGATGCCTGTTAGCAGAATTGACAAACAGCGGACCGAGTGGGGCAGTTTTCAGATTGACCAGGGTTCGCCACCCGCGGGCGGGTGACGCCGGATGGGGCGGGTGCAAGACCTGCCCCTACGGTAGGGGCGTACCCTCGCGGTCGCCCTGTGGGGCAGGCGCGAACCCCTGCGGCCGCCCCCAGGGGCCGGCGCAAGACCGGCCCCTACAGCGGAGATGGAGACAAGTGCGCACTTGGGCGCTGGAGCGCCCACTGCGCGCAAGGGCTGTGGAGTTGTTTCTGGACGATGAGGAGACCCGGTTTGAAACAAAATGTGATCCTACGACGCCTTTTGCCGGCGCTTCTGAGCTTGGGGCTGGCGCTGGCCCTGTGGTATGGACTGTCCCTGACCGTAGCCTACACTGAAGGTCGGCAGGTTAGCCTGACCGGGCGGGTGATTGATCGCCACGGGGAACCGGTGCGGGGCGCCAAAGTGAGCCTGGTGCTCAACGGACACCCATTCGGTGCCGGCGCGGCAAACGAGCCTGCGCCGCCTCTGGCCGAAAGCCAACGCGATGGAACTTTTGTGGTGGACTTGCCGGCCGAGGAGGTGGGCGCAATCGAGGCTTTGGTATTAGAAATCTCTCGTCCTCACTTCAAGTCGTTGCAGTGGGAGGCAGGGGACGATGAAATAGCCCGTCTCAACCGGGGTGAGTCACTTCGGCTGCCTGATATGGAATTGTCACGGCGTATGACAGTCGGTTTTTGGGTGGCGACGCTCACCTTTGTCGCTATTCTGGTCCTCATTGCTCTGGAAAAGCTGCACAATACTATGGCGGCCTTGCTGGGAGTAGCTATCATCCTGGGCACGACTTTTGTCGGTGGGGCAGTCAGTCCAGACCTGTTTATCTTTGACTTTGAGCGGGCGTTGGAGTACGTTGATTTCAACGTGATTTTTTTGGTGATGGGCATGATGATCGTCATCGGCGTCATCGAAGAGACCGGTATCTTTCAGTGGCTGGCCTACCAGTCCTATCGCCTGTCGGGCGGGCGGGCCTGGCTGCTGGTCACGATTCTCATGCTGATCACCTCGGTCGCTTCGGCCTTGTTGGATAACGTCACCACCATGCTGCTCATGACGCCCATGACCATTCAGATCGCTCTGGCGATGGGGATCACCCCGCTGTCGCTGTTGATCCCCGAAGTGCTGGCCTCCAACGTGGGCGGCATCAGCACGCTCATCGGCACGCCCACCAACATCCTCATCGGCTCCTACGCCGGCCTCTCTTTCAATGACTTTTTGACCAAGCTGACGCCGGGCGTGCTGCTGGCCCAGGTCGCCCTGACCGTCTACGTCCTTATTCGTTATCGGAAGCAGTTCCTGGTGAGAGGGGGAGAGTTGTCGGAGGCCCTGTTGAACCGGCTGCGCGAGAGCGGACGTATCACCCGGCCGGCCAAGTTGCGCAAGGCCGGCCTCATTTTTGGCGTGATGCTGCTCTTGTTCATCCTGGGCGAGCGCGTTCACCTGGTGCCGGCGGTCACCGCTATCCTGGGCGCGGTGGCTATGTTGTTGTGGGTTACCCCCGACATCGAAAGCATGCTCAAAGTGGTGGATTGGACAACGCTGATGTTCTTTATCTCGCTGTTCATCGTCGTCGGCTCTATTCAGGAGGTTGGGCTCATCAGCATAATCACCGGCGTCATTGGCCGCCTGGTGGGCAGCAACCTGACGATGGCCATCTTGGTCTTGGTTTGGTCGGCCGCAATTTTATCGGGTGTCATCGCCAATATTCCCTTCACAGCGGCAATGCTGCCGGTGGTGGGTTCTCTCACCCGGACCATCCCCGGTGCATCGAACCAGGTCTTGTTCTACGGACTCTCCATCGGCTCGGCCATGGGCGGTAACAGCTCGCTCATCGGCGCCTCGGCCAACCTCGTGACGGCCGGCATCGCCGAACGGGCCGGCTATCGCATTACCTATGTAGAGTTTTTCAAAATAGGGATGCCGGCAATGATCATCACGGTGGCGATAGGCACGTTGTGGCTGTTTATCCGGTTTTAGCGCCTACATTCAGGGTAGCTCGGCAAGCCCGCCTGTAAATGTGGATAGGGCTTCAAGTGGGGCAACCCGCCCCACTGCGATTAAATGCAGGGCTACCGATAGGTGTAGCAAGGTGGGTAGGGAGATGTATCGTCGCATTCTGGTGCCATTGGACGGCTCGAAAACGGCCGAGAAAGTGCTGCCCCTGGTCAAGGTGGAAGGAGAATCTCATCAGGCGACCATCGTGTTGATGCGGGTCATCCCGCCGCTGCGGAGTTCGTTGATGATGCCGCCCAAATTCCTGGAACAGATTGCGCAGCAGGCGAGCGAGATTGCCCGGGACTATCTGGAAGGCGTCGCCGCACAACTGAGAGCCGAGGGGCTGTCGGTAGAAATTGAAATTCAGTCGGGGCCGCCGGCCCAATGCATCCTGGACTTTGCCGAAAACACTCAATGCGACCTCATCATCATCGGCGCACGCGGCGAGACGGGAGCCATACGATGGCGATTTGGGAGCGTGGCCAATAAGGTAATAAGGGCCAGAACCACGATGCCGGTACTGGTGGTCAGCACCTGATAATGGCAAGGGCGCCCAACAAGCTGGCTGTTGCCTCGCCGGGTTTGTGCCGGTGCTCAGTAGATGGAATTGGGAGGTTGCAGCACACGTTTCGGCATCCGAGTCCTACGGTGACGGTCAGCGGGTTGTGGCTGCTCGTTCTAGCCCAGGCTCTCCCTGGGATTGCTTATCAGAAAGGTAGATGACATGGGTAAAATACTGTGTGCAACACGAGGGGGTGAGGCCAGCTACCGCACTCAGGATGCGGCCATCGCTCTGGCCCGGGAACGTGGCGATGAGCTATTGTTCCTGTACGTGGTGGACATTGCCTTCCTGAATAAGACGGAGCGTGCTGTCCGTCCCGATGTGGTGACGGCCGAGATGGAAAAGATGGGCGAGTTTTTGCTGGCCATGGCCCAGGAGCGGGCTCAGAAGCAGGGAGTGGTGGCCGGTTACATCCTGCGTCATGGTGACCTGGGCGAAGAGTTGAAAGCCGCCGTCCGTGACCAACACGCCACCGCAGTCGTGCTGGGCAAGCCGGCCGGCGACGAGAGCGTCTTTGCCCTGGAGAGCCTGCAAGCTTTTGCCGCCGAGATCGAGGCCGAGACAGGGGGTCAAGTATACATTTTGTAGGTCTGGCTTTGGCGGTGGTATGAGCCGGCTCAAGCTGATTGTCCAAGATGAGGTGAGGTGCACAATCCCCTCATCAGCGCAACCCAATAAATGGTAGCAGCCGGGGTCGCTGAGCAGGCTGGCATCCGATCACCTGTCAGGGGTTCCTGAAAGCGGGTTTCCCAGCGGCGGCGCTTATCCTGCTCGTGGAGACCTGTGGCTTTTTATCCCCCTCTGGGAGGCGCTCGGTGGAAGCATTTGAGCCGGGCCGGGGTAAGCCGAAGGCACTGCCTTCGGCTTACTTCCGTGTGTATCTGTGTTAATCTGTGTCCTATCTCACTCGCCGGTTTGAGGCGAAGCTTTGTTTTAAGGAGAGGAGTATGCATGGAGTCGAAAGTGGTGTTTACCAGGCGGACATCCTGACCATCGTTGGGCTGATTATCACCGTCGCTTTCCTGGGAAGCAAACTGTTTCAGCGTGTCGGCATTCCCCAGGTGGTAGGATTTATCGTCGTCGGTGTTTTGTTGGGGAACTCGTTTCTGCGCATTGTGCCACCGGAATTGATTGCAGAGTTGGCTTTTGTCAGCGAACTGGCGCTGGGACTCATCGGCTTTGACATGGGGAGCCACTTGCGTTTGGATGACTTGCGCAGGCTGGGACGGAGCATCGCCTGTATTCTGCTCTTTGAGGCGGTGGGGACCTTTGCTCTGGTCACGGCCGGCGTCTATGTTCTCACCCGATCGCTGCACACTGCTTTGATCTTTGGCGCCCTCTCGTCGGCTACGGCCCCGGCCGCCACCGTAGATGTGCTGGCCGAGTACGACGCCGAAGGCCCCCTCACTACCAGTCTGCTGGCTGTGGTCGGTATGGACGACGCTCTGGCTTTGCTTCTGTACAGTCTGGCCGCCGCCTTGGCCGAATCCATCCTGGCCCAATCCGGTTCTCTTTCCCTCGTCGGCATTATTAAACTGCCTTTGGTCGAAATAGGGGGCTCTCTCATCCTGGGTGTGGTGATGGGGTTGGCTCTCAACTTTGTTCTGGAACGGATGGCCCGCCGGCACGACGCCATGGCGGTCTCCGTTGGCGCTGTCTTTATTTGCGTCGGAATCTCGCGCTCTCTGAATCTGTCGCTCATTCTAACCTCGATGGTTTTGGGGATGGTTGTGGTCAACTGTTGCCCGGAGAACGGCCGCTATATCCGTTTCACCATCGAGCACGCCGGCCCGGTCATCTACGTTTTGTTCTTCGCTCTGGTTGGAGCGCGCTTTCGCATTGATTTGCTGCCGGCAATGGGTTTGCTGGGGATCGCTTATGTGATACTGCGCAGCGTTGGCAAGTTTACCGGCGCCTGGGTGGGCGGTGCTCTGGGGGGCGCTGAACCGGTGGTGCGAGACAATCTGGGGTTGGGGCTGCTTTCCCAGGCAGGGGTGGCGATTGGCCTGGCTCTAGCGACGGCTAGCCGTTTTTCTACCTATGGCGAGCAAGGGGAGCAACTGAGTAGCCTGATCATCAATGTCATCACTGCTACCACTTTTGTCGTGCAGATCATTGGTCCCATCTGCGTCAAGCTGGCCATTACCCGCGCCGGCGAGGTGGGCCGGGCCCGCTTGGGAGACGACGCCTGGGCATCAGACAGCGTCATTGAACGGTGAACGTGGATTTGAGACGGCCACGCAAGCGCTGATTCATTCATTAGCCAGTGGAGGAGTGACATGATTGTCTATCTCAATGGCCAATACATCCCTCGCCGGCAAGCCTTCATTGACGTGGACGACCGGGGCTTTCTTTTTGCCGACGGCATCTACGAAGTAGTTCACAGTTATGAGGGCCATCTCTTCCAGATAGATGCGCACCTGCAACGCATGGAGCACGGTCTGCGCTCTCTGCGCATCGCTGCAGACGACCTGGGTTCACTGTTGCGGTCGGTGCGAGAGGTGGCAGAGCGGCTGCTCGTGGAAAACGACCTCACCAGCGGTGAGGCGACCGTGTACATTCAAATCACGCGCGGCTCGGCCCCTCGCACCCACGCTTTTCCGCCGGCCGGCACGCCGCCGACCGTCTACGTGGCAGCCACGCGGTACGTACCTCAGCGAACCCAGGCTGAAGAGGGGATTGCCGTGATTTTGGTGCCCGATACGCGCTGGGTGCGTTGTGACATTAAAAGCGTGGCCCTTTTGCCCAACGTGCTGGCTCGCCAGCGGGCCATTGAGGCCGGGGTGGCCGATGCGGTCTTTGTGCGTGACGGCGTGGCGCTGGAGGGAACGTCCAGCAACTTTTTCGGCGTCTTTGACGGCAAAGTGGTCACAGCGCCAAAGACCAACTACATCCTGCCGGGCATCACGCGCCAGGTGGTGCTCGGCCTCTGTGCCGACCTCGGTGTGCCGGTCCGCGAGGCCCCGATCCTTGAGCACCAACTGGACGAGGCCGAGGAACTTTTTCTCACCAGCACCATTATGGAAATCAGACCCATTGTCCGCCTGAACGGCCGCCCTGTAGGCACCGGCGCCCCTGGTCCCGTGACCCGCCGCATCCAAAAAGCCTTCCGTGAGCTTGTGTCGGATTTCAAGGGTGGCGCATCCGTTTAACGCGGCCGTAAAGTCTCAGGGCTTAATTGCCAAGGCCTGGGAAGTGGGGTATAATACAACTGAAAGCGATCAGGCGAGGTGAATGACTTATGCCAGGGATATTGGCGGGCAGTCTTTCAAAGGAGGTGTTTTATAGCAATGCAACAGACATCGCGACAGATTACAATCACTATCTCTGATACACTCTATCAGTGGCTGTTGCGCGAAGCACAACGTCGCGCTCAGGATATACCGGCCGTTGTTCAATCTGTGCTGGAACATTACGTACGCCACTTTGACCTGATCCAAACGCGGACCTGGCAATTGTGCGGCGCATTTACCATCGCTGAACCTGAACCGGCGTATCTGGTTGGCTCGGATGAAACAGGATCGCCAACGACAAATTACGCTGAACACGTGGACGACGTTTTGTACAAGGGAAGCTGATGTCGGAGATCATTGTGGATACATCCGCGCTCATCGCATTCTTCATCCGGTCCGAGAAGCATCATCCTGCGGCCCGGCGTTATGCGGCGCAACATTCAACTGTGCGTTGGATCATCCTGGAGACCATATTTGACGAGTTCGTGACCTGGATGCGCGCTAACGTGTCCATTTCGGGCTCTATCCAGGTTGGGCGCATCCTGCGCGAGGAGCATCTGTACGTAAACATCTCAGACGCCGACGACATGGCTACTTGGGAGATCTTTTGCCAATACGATGACAAGGAATGGAGCTACACAGACTGTTCTATTCTGGCGATGGCGCGCAAACTGGGTATCTCCAAGGTATTTGCCTTCGATAAACATATCCGGCAAATGGCCAGCCTGGGAATTCACTGTGTCCCATAACGCCGTCGTGCTGCCTGGCAGTCACTGACCAGACGGTTGAGCCTGAGGCAGGCGGAGATCGAGAGACGAGAAAGGGTAGTGTAGACCGGTTTCGCAGAAGGAAAGATGACAATTGGCATTGTCAGAATCTCAGCAGAAGGGCATCTTATCTTGCCACCAGAGGTGATGGATAAGCTTGAGAGAGTAGACCGGTGCAATGCTTACCTCACCCATCCCCACCCCGGCCTTTCTCTCTTTCAAGGGTAGGTTTTTCTGTGGCTATGGCTGCCCGGCGCTAAAGCACCGGGCTGAGAGAGCAAAGCCCCTTCCGGGGCTGGATTTTCAGCTTGGTTGGGAGGTAGACGATCATTCGTAGGGCAAACGCCGGGCGAGAGTAGCCCATCCGTCCAGCACAACTCTGCCAAAAGAGGTAACATTATTTAGACATGACCTCCGAGGGATAGACATGCGCCTTCGGCATCTCCCCACTAGAACGATTAAGCCTGGCACAGTCCGGCGCTACATTGTACTCATGTCGCTATTGACCGTCGCCCTGCTGGGTGGGGCCTGGGCTTTCCACACCTGGCTAATTGCCGACCTGCCCTCGCCCCAGGAGTTGCCAGGCCGCGCTGTCCTTCCCTCCACCAAAATCTACGACCGCCACGGCCGCCTCCTCTACGAGATCATTGGCTCCCACGCAGGCAAACACACACCTTTGCCCCTGGACGAGATTCCTCTCTATTTGCGTCAGGCTACTATCGCTACCGAAGACGCCAGCTTTTACACCAACCCTGGGGTGGATGCTAAAGCCATCCTGCGGGCCGTCCTCATCAACCTGCGGGGTGGGGAGGTCCTCTCTGGCGGCAGCACTATCACCCAGCAGTTGGCCCGCAACGTCCTGCTGCCTCCAGAGGAACGGACCCAGCGCACCTTGACCCGCAAATTGCGCGAGACCATCCTGGCCTGGCGTCTGGCCCGCACCTACAGCAAAGACGAAATCCTGGCCCTTTACTTGAACGAGACCTACTACGGCAACCTGGCCTACGGGGTGGAGGCGGCGGCTCAGGCCTACTTCGGCAAATCGGCCGCAGAGTTGGACCTGGCCGAATGTGCCCTGTTAGTCGGACTCCCCCAATCACCGGCTCGCTACAATCCTCTGGTGGACCCCGAGGCGGCCAAGGAACGCCAGGCTGTGGTGCTGGACTTGATGGTCAAGCATGGTTACATTGACGAGGCTCAAGCGCGGTTGGCCAAGGAGGAGCAACTGCACTTTGCCTCGGTGCCCTTCCCCATCCGCGCTCCCCACTTTGTGATGCACGTGCGGCGACTTTTGGAGGACGAGTTGGGGCTGGCTACTCTGGAACAGGGCGGCTTGCAGGTTTACACCACCCTGGACCTGGACATGCAGGACACGGCCCGTTGGATCGTCCGCCGCCGCCTGGCTCAGCTTGCGGAGCGCAGAGGAGGGCTCCCCGACCGCAACGTGCGCAACGCCGCACTGGTGGCCCTGGACCCCTGGACAGGGGAGATTCTGGCCATGCTGGGCAGCCCCGACTATTTCGACCTGCGCATTGACGGCGCAGTCAACGTCACCCTGGCCACCCGCCAGCCGGGTTCCTCCATCAAGCCCATTACCTACGCTGCCGCCTTCGATCCGCGCCGCGCCGAGCCCTATACCCCGGCCACCATGATCTGCGATGTACGTACCTCTTTCATCACCAAAGAAGGCGACCCCTACGTGCCGGTGAATTACGATCACCTCTACCGTGGGCCGGTCCTCCTGCGACAGGCTCTGGCCTCGTCGTTCAACCTGGTAGCGGTCAAGGTGCTGGACCACGTGGGGCTGGAAGACATGACGGCCCTGGCCCGCCGCCTGGGGATCACCACCCTGGACGATAGCGAGCGCTTTGGGCTGGCCCTCACTTTGGGAGGCGGTGAGGTGCGCCTGCTGGAGTTGACGGCAGCCTACGCTGCCTTCGCCAACGGTGGGCACAAGGTCGAACCGGTGGCCATCCTCCGTGTCGAGGACAGCCAGGGGAACGTCCTCAGAGAGTGGCGGCCAGAAACAGGCGAGCGGGTGCTGGACGAGCGAGTGGCCTATCTGATCACCGACATCCTGTCCGACGACACGGCCCGCATCGCCGGTTTTGGCGAGGGGAGCGTGCTCAAGCTGTCCCGCCCGGCCGCGGTCAAGACCGGCACCACCACCGACTGGCGGGACAACTGGACCATCGGCTACACTCCTGAGTTGGTGGTGGGCGTCTGGGTTGGCAACGCCGACAACGAGCCCATGCGGCACGTCTCAGGGGTGGCCGGCGCGGCCCCAATCTGGCACGACTTTATGGAGGAAGTGCTCAAGGGCCGTCCTGTGCAAAAATTCGCCGAGCCGGAGGGTCTGGTCAGGGTAGAAGTCTGCCCTTTGTCGGGCAAACTGCCTTCTCCCTACTGTCCCCACCGCAAAACCGAGCTCTTCATCGCCGGCACCGAGCCCCGCGAGTACTGCACCATGCACCGGCCGGTGCGGATTGATGTGACCACAGGGATGCTGGCTACTGAGGGCTGTCCGCCCGACCTAGTGGTGGAGAGGGTCTATACTTTTCTGCCCGCCGAGGCTGTGGAATGGGGCCGCAGGCAGGGAATTCCTCAGCCTCCCACGGAATATTGCCCGTTGCACTCCTCAGATGGACTGCAGCGAGCAGTCACCGGCCAGCAAGAAGCAGGGGACTTTTTGCCTCCTACCCCTTATCCCATATCCCTTGCCTCTCACTCCCCGTCCCTCGTGATGACCAGCCCTGATCCTTTCAGCGTCTTTCGCCTCAGTCCGGCCCTGCCGCCGGGCGAGCAACGCATCGAGGTGGCAGCACGGCCTGCGGAGGAGATAGTCGTTGCGGAGTTGACTCTTTACGTGGACGGAGAGCCTCTGGCCACACTGGCTGCCCCGCCCTATCGCAGCCTGTGGCCGCTGACGCCGGGCGAGCACGCTTTTCACGCCGAAGGCTACGACGCTACGGGCAGACGGTTGACAAGTGAACCGGTGTACGTCACGGTGATTGAGTAAGCACTTTTCTTGACTCCATAGCCCTTATGGGATATACTTACGCTGTAAGTACATCATAATAATACACAGCAAACGAGAGGCGAGGAATGGTAATGGTGCGCAGGATATTCAAGACCGGTAATAGCATGGTTGTCTCCCTGCCCAAAGATACCCTGGAATTCCTGGAGCTTGCCGAGGGCGACGAGGTCTCCGTGGAGTTGGATAAGGAGCGGCGGCAAATAGTCGTTACTCCGCTGAAAGCGGCTCTGCCGGGAGTGGATGAAGTTTTTGCCCGCCAGGTGGCGGATTTCATCGAGCAATATCGTCCCGCTTTGGAAAACCTGGCGAAACGATGAACTACCTCACCGTCGAACAGGTGCTTTTCCTACATGCGCGGCTGATCGAGGAGACCGGAGGCAGTCATGGTGTGCGTGATGTGGCCTTGTTGGAATCGGCGGTGGCCCGTCCCCGTGCTACGTTTGATGGAGCGGAGCTGTACCCTGACCTCTTCCGTAAGGCGGCTGTCCTCATGGACTCGCTGATCCGCAACCATCCCTTTGTTGACGGTAACAAGCGCACCGGCATCGCTGCAGCGGCCTTGTTCCTGCGCCAAAATGGCCGCCGCATGACAGCTACCAACTCTGAGCTTGAGACCTTTACCCTCTATGTCACCGAATCCAGGCCGGATGTCTCGGAGATCGCTGCCTGGCTTGAAACCCATAGCGCCCCGGCGTAGTGTCAACTGTTGGGACGCCACATCGTCGCCGACCCCGAAATCTGTCACAGCCAACCGACTTTTCGCGGCACGCGCATCATGGTTTGGCCAGTGTTAGAAATGCTTGCTGGCAGAATCTCCCTTTCCACTACCGAGCAGACAAATAGGCGGAAATAATCAGGCAGGAAGGGGGTCAATCCACCTTGGTAGGCGTTAATCCAAAACGAAGCATCCAGCGAAGCCTTCCGAAGCGCCATAGAGAGCCTTTCATTCAACCGTCACAGTGAGCACATGTAATTATACCGCGTTCCCTATCTTCTGACAACAGGAACTCCCTTTTCAGCCTACCTGTCTGTCCCCAATGCGGAGCGCTCACAGCCGTCTGCCATAGGCTATCAATCATCAACCTCAGCCATCAGCCAACAAGGAGGTCTCACCAATGAAGCGAAGTCTTTTCCTTATTTTAATCATTATCCTGGCCCTTTGTGTCATTGGGCTCATTGCTGTACTATGGAACCTGAGCCCGGCCGGTCCATCTGCCCTGACACCAACGCCGCTGGAGGCCCAGGCGTTGCCCACCAGGACGCCGCTGCCGCCTCAACCTCCCGTCACCGTCTACCGTTCGCCGGCCCCGGGTGAGGAGCAGGCGCTGGACGGTCCCATTGTCATAGGCTTCGACCAGCCTATGGACCGGGACTCGGTGGAGGAAGCCTTCAGCATCGAGCCGGAGGTGGCAGGCGACTTCAGTTGGGAGGAGAACGATCTGGTCTTTACCCCGGCGAAACCCCTGGCGCGCGGGGAGAGCTATCAGGTGACTGTGGCCGAGAGCGCCAGGAGCGCGGCCGGCCTCCCTCTGAAAGAGCCTGTGACCTTTGCCTTCAGAACGGTGGGCTACCTGGAGGTGACCGATGTGCAGCCGGCACCCGATACCGAAGAGGTCGAGAGGGATGCCATAGTCACCGTGTTCTTCAACCGCCCGGTGGTGCCCCTGACCTCCATCGCTCAGCAGGCGGAGCTACCTCACCCCCTGGTCTTTATGCCGCCGGTGACGGGTGAGGGCCAGTGGCTCAACACTTCCATCTACACCTTCAAGCCCGACGATGGGTTCAAACCTGCTACTACTTACAAAGCCCGGGTGAAGGCCGGCTTGACAGACACCACCGGCGGAGTGTTGGCCGAGGACTATACCTGGACTTTCACCACTGTCATGCCTCGTGTGCTGAGCACGTATCCCAGGAACAAAAACATTCATGTGGGGCCCTCACAGACCATCACCGTGACCTTCAACCAGCCTATGGACCACACCTCGGCTCAGGAGCACTTCTCCCTGAAGGTCGAGGCTACCGGAGAAGAGGTGCCAGGCGATTTCCACTGGGAAGACGATGAGACAATGGTCTTTGTCCCCGCTGAAGACCTCGAACTGGACACTGTCTATGCGGGCAAGGTGGCCAAAGGAGCCAAAGCGGCCGAGGCCAAAGGGGAGACGGCCAAGGATTACTCCTGGTATTTCACCACAGTCTCTCTGCCCTACATCATCAGCACCGATCCGGCCGACGGCGAGACAGAGGTCAAGCCCTACACCAGCCTGAAGGTCGAGTTCTCCAGCCCTATGGACCGCGATACCCTCATGCCCAACCTGACCATTGTGCCCACCGTCACCAAGGTCTATTCCTACTGGCGTCGCTATGATACAACTCTCCGTCTCTCCTTCAACCCTGAGCCGTCTACAGCTTACACCGTTACATTCGGGGCCGATATGGCCGGCCGTTACGGCCACAAGCTGGGCCAGCCCTACACCGTGCATTTCACCACCGACGCTCTGCCTCCCCAGGTTCACCTGCACAGCCCTGGTCGGGTGGGCACCTACAACGCCTACACCACGACGATGATCTACGTCACCTACCGTAACGTCACCCGGCTGGACTTTCGCCTGTACCGCATGGACCGGAAGACTTTCAGGAAACTCAATGGAGAGAACACGTGGCGGGCCTGGGATGCTTTCCGGCCGGATGAGCGTGACCTGGTGCGCCGCTGGTCCAAAAAGGTCAGCGCCCCTCTCAACGAGACCCGCACCACAGGCACGGCTGTCGAGAGCGAGGAGGGCGCCGGCCTGGCTCCTGGCCTCTACTACCTGGAAGTGACCGCGCCTGAAATAGCGGAGGGAAAAAGGTCCTCCAGGATCATGATGGTCGTCTCCCGCTTGAACCTGACCCTGAAGCAGAGCCAGACCGAGGCCCTGGTCTGGGCCACCGACCTGAAAAGCGGCCGGGTGGTGGCCGACCTGCCGGTGAGCTTCTGGAGCGAGTTTAGCAACCTGGGCCAGGGCAAAACCGACGAGGACGGTGTGGTGCAAATCGAATATGCGAAGCGGGACACCTGGCAGCCCATTTTCGTCTTCGCCGGTGAGGAGGGTGAAGACGACTTTGCCGTGACCATGAACCGCTGGGACAGCGGCATCAGCCCCTGGGAGTTCAACCTGCCCGCCGAGTCCTACAGTGAGCCTTATTCGGCCTACTTTTACACCGACCGGGCCATCTACCGCCCTGGCCAGACGGTCTACTTCAAGGGCATCCTGCGCACCGACGACGATGCTCACTACGGCTTGCCCAAAAACGTGGAAAGCCTGGAAGTGGTCATCAGCGACGACCAGGGCAAGGAGCTTTACAAAGAGAAATTGCCTCTCAGCGAAATGGGTACTCTGCATGGCGAGTTGACCTTGAGCGAGGAGGCTTCACTGGGCTATTACAGCATCTCGTCTCGGTTGGGTGACCAGTATTTCGGCACCAGCTTTCAGGTAGCCGAGTACCGCAAGCCAGAGTTCCAAGTGGTGGTGGAAACCGACCGCGACCAATACGTCCAGGGCGACGAGATAGCGGTCAACGTCCAGGCCACGTACTACTTCGGTGGCCCGGTGACGGATGCCGACGTCCACTGGACGGTGCTGACCAATGACTATTTCTTCCACTGGACCGGTCGTGACCGCTACGACTTCACCGACTACGATTGGAGTCAATACCGCTACTACGGCCCTTACGGTGAGTTCGTCACCGAGGGCGATGGCACCACCGACGAACAAGGGCGTTTCACCTTCAAAGTGCCGGCCGACATCGCCGACAAGATCCTCAGCCAGGTCTACACCATCGAAGCCACCGTGACCGACGTCAACGACCAGCAGGTGGCCAGCCGCACCGAGGCCATCGTGCACAAGGGTCTCTTCTACATTGGTCTGGCTCCTCAGGCCTATGTGGGCAAGGTGGGTGAAGAGCAAAAGGTGGACATCATCGCTGTGAATTGGGACAGCGAGCCTGTACCCAAGCAGGACTTGACGGTGGTTTTCTACCGACATAAATGGTACAGCGTGCGAGAGGAGGGCGAAGACGGCCGCTTCTACTGGAGGAGTACCGTCGAGGACACCCCGGTGCTGACTACCACGGTCACCACCGACAAGGAGGGCAAGGCGGTGGCCGCTTTCACGCCAGAAGAGGGCGGCGTCTACAAGATTGCTGCCTACGGCGAAGACGAGCAGGGGAACGAGGTGCGTTCCTCCACCTACCTGTGGGTCAGTGGCTACAAGTTCATCAACTGGCGGCGGGAGAACCACGACCGCATTGACTTGGTGACGGACAAAAAGTCTTACAACGTGGGTGACACGGCTCAGATCCTGATCCCTTCGCCCTACGCAGGCCCGGTCAAAGCCTTGCTGACCATCGAGCGCGGGCACATCATGGAGCACAAGCTCCTGACCTTGGAGACCAACAGTGAGTTGATCGAGATCCCCATCCGCTCGGAGTACGCGCCCAACGTCTACGTTTCGGTGGTCATCATCAAGGGCATGGATGAGACGGAGCCGCTGGGCTCCTTCAAGATTGGCTATGCCGCTCTGTCGGTTTCGACTGAGGAGAAGGAGCTCAAACTGGCCATCAAACCGGACAAGGACATGGAGGCCGGGGAGCACTATGGCCCCAGGGAGACGGTGACCTACGACATCCAGGTCACAGACCATCGGGGCAAAGGGGTGGAGGCCGAACTGTCCCTGCACCTGGTTGACCTCTCGGTCCTGGCCCTGGCCGACATGCCTGGCGCCGACATCGTCGAGCACTTTTGGCGAGAGCGCAGCCTGGGGGTGTGGACAGGGGCGAGCCTGGTCCTCTCGGTGGACCGCCTCAACCTGCAGGTGGCCCCCGAGGCCAAGGGTGGCGGCGGTGGCCCCGCCGGCGAGGGTATAGTGCGGCGGCGCTTCCCCGACACCGCCTACTGGAACCCGGCTGTGCTGACCGACAAAGACGGCAAGGCTCAGGTCTCGGTGGAACTGCCCGACAACCTGACCACCTGGCGACTGGGAGCCAAGGCCATCACCGCCGACACCCAGGTGGGCCTGACTGACGTGGACATAATCAGCACCAAGGACCTGCTGGTGCGGCCGGTGGCCCCGCGCTTCTTCGTCATCGGCGACAAGGCCGAACTGGCGGCCATTGTACACAACAACTCTGCCAAGGCCATCGAAGTCGAGGTCGCTCTGGAGGCCGAGGGGGTGGAGGTGAAAGGCGGGGTCCAGACGGTGGAGGTGCCTGCTCACGACAAGGTGAGGGTCGGTTGGCCCACCGTGGTGCAAAACACAGAGGAGGCCAAGCTGCTCTTCTCAGCTCAGGGTGGCGGCCTGAGCGATGCCATCGAGATAGTGTTGCCGGTCTATCGCTACTCCACACCCGAAGTGGTGGCCACGGCCGGTCAGGTGAAAGAGAACGAACGGCGCGTCGAGGTAGTGGCCCTGCCCCGGCGCTACGACCCCACTCAGGGTGAGTTGACGGTGGAGGTTGACCCCTCGCTGGCGGCGGGCATGCGCGACGGCCTGAAATACCTAGAGCACTTCCCCTACGAGTGCATCGAGCAGACGGTGAGCCGTTTCCTGCCCAACGTGATGACCTATCGCGCTCTGAAAGACCTGGGGGTGGAGAACAAGGAACTGGAAACCAAATTGCCCCAGCAGGTCAGCGTCGGCTTGCAGCGCATCTACGCCTGGCAGCGTTACGACGGCGGCTGGGGCTGGTGGCTGGCCGACGAGAGCAACCCCTATCTGACAGCCTACGTCCTTTTCGGCCTCAACGAGGCCCGGCGAGCAGGCTTTGCCGTGGAGGAGGACGTCATGGAACGGGCAGCCGGTTTTCTGCGAGACAACTTTATCCGCCCCACCGACATCCGAGCCCCGTACCAGGGCAACGCTCAAGCCTTCATCCTGTACGTCCTGGCCGAGTACGGAGAAGGAGACCTGGGTCGCACGGTGGCCCTCTATCAGCAGCGTCGGCTGCTGTCCAACTACGGCAAGGCTTACCTGGCTATGGCCCTGGACATCCTGGACCCCGAAGAGAAGACGCGGGTGGACAGTCTGCTCAGCGACCTGACCAGTGCGGCCATCGTCAGCGCCACCGGAGCCCACTGGGAGGAGGAAGTTATTGACTACTGGACTATGAACACCAACACCCGCTCTACGGCCATCGTCCTGGACGCCTTCGCCCGCCTGGCCCCGGAGAGCGGCCTGGCTCCCAACGCCGTGCGCTGGCTGATGGTGGCCCGCAAGGAAGGGCACTGGGAGACCACCCAGGAGACGGTCTGGTCAATCATCGCCCTCACCGACTGGATGGTGGCTACAGGCGAACTGGAGGCCGACTACAGCTACCAAATCACCCTCAACGGCGAGACCATCATGGAGGGGGTGGCGGACAAGGACAACCTGGACGAGCCGCAGAAGATCCAGGTGGAGATCGCTGACCTCCTCCAGGATGTCAGCAACCAGGTGGCTCTGGAGCGCCTGGAGCCCACCGCCGATCAGACAGGGAAGGGTCGGCTCTGGTACTCCATGTACCTGCGTTACTTCCTGCCGGTGGAGGATGTGAAGGCCCTCAATCGGGGGGTGATCGTGGCCCGTCAGTACACCCTCGTGGACGACCCCGACAAGTTCGTGGACGGGGCCCAGGTGGGCGACGTGATCAAGGTCAAGCTGACAGTCATCGCTCCCAACGACCTACACTACGTGGTGGTGGAGGACCCCCTGCCGGCCGGCTGCGAGGCCATTGACACCAGCCTCAAGACCACCAGCGTCGTGGGTGAAGCACCGCAGGTGCACCGGCTGACCGACCGCATGTGGGACTGGGGGTGGGGTTGGTGGTGGTTCAGCCACACCGAGCTCCGCGACGAAAAAGTGGTCCTCTTCTCCACCTACCTGCGCAAGGGCACCTACGAGTACACCTACCTGATGCGGGCCAGCGTGCCCGGTGAGTTCCTGGTGATGCCAACGGTGGCCTACGAGATGTACTTCCCGGAGGTGTTTGGGCGCAGCGATGGGGGCAAGTTTAC
>JAOZOT010000294.1 GCA_029933115.1 Anaerolineae bacterium
CGGGAGGGTGAACCCCCGCGAATTATGAAAGGCTCTCCAGATTGTTAATTCTCTTCTTCTGATGACGAAGGGGCAACGAGCATATAGCCCACCCCACGCACGTTCAAGATATATTCAGGGTTAGAGGGGTCTGCTTCCAGCTTCTGGCGCAAGTGTCGAATGTGGGTTTTCATGATCGTCCGCGCCTCTTGTTCATGGCAGTCGTACCCCTGCACCTCCTTCACCAAGGTAGAACAAGTAACCACCCGTCCGGCCTCTCGCGCCAGATAAGTCAACGTCCCAAATTCAACGGGCGTCAGGTTCAAAGAGCGGCCATCCAGAGTAGCTTTGTGTTTACGGAGATCAATAACCAACTGGCCGACTTTGAGCAGGGACGGACTCTCTGACCGAAAGTCCGCCGGCCCAGCGCCTTCCAATGCTTCTGTCTCCCCGGCCGCCTCCATCAAAAAGCCCTCAGCGGTCAACTCCCGCACTCCAGCCTCTATCTGAGCCAACAGGTCCTTCCTCCTGACCTCACGCCATCGCTTCTCCAGACCCTCTCTGACACTCCGCTTGATGTCCTCTGGGCCGCTGGGCTTAAGGAGATAATCATGGGCGCCGTAGCGGAGAGCCTTGAGCGCCGACTCCAAAGTGGCATAGCCGGTCAGAATGATAAGCACCGTCATCGGCCAGCGCTGCTTGATCTCTCCCATGAGCGTCAGGCCGTCCATGCCCTCCATCTTCAGATCTACCATCACCAGATCAATGGCCGTATCTCTCATCACCTGTAGAGCTTCTTGACCACTGCTTGCCGTGAGCACCTCGTAGCCTTCTCTGGACAGCACCTCTTTGAGCGTCACCCGCACAGGTTGCTCGTCATCAACCACCAAAACTCTAGCACTGTAGTTCACTAGCACCACCTCACTCATCTACCGGCGTCTTCCACGGGAAGTCTAACAACGAAAGTAGTCCCCTCACCCACCTTGCTCTCCACCTGAATCTGACCTCCGTGACGCTCAACGATGCCATAGCTGATGGAGAGTCCCAGGCCCATCCCTTTGGATTTGGTGGTGTAAAAAGGGTCAAAGATGTTATTGATGTGCTCCTCGGGGATACCCACCCCTGTGTCGGTAAACTCGATTTCCACAAAGCCAGCATCGGCAGAGGTCTTTGTATGAGCGTCGTGTTCTGATACGTAGCGGGTGGCCATCTCCAAACGCCCGCCGTCTGGCATGGCTTCAAAGGCGTTAATAATGATATTGAGGAAAACTTGCTTCAGGTGATCGCCAGTAGCTATGATGAGCGGTAGATCGGGAGCCAATTCCACATCCAGTTCAATATCTTCTTGCTGAAGCCGCTTTCTGACCAGGGCTATCACGTCCTCCAGAAGAGCGTTGACGTCCGTTGGGATGCGGCCCTCATTGGAGGGCCGGTAGAAATCTACCATCCGCCCCACTATGCGCGCCATGCGGTCCAGTTCTTCACGAGCGATGTCGAGATACCGCCTGTTGGGGTCGTCGGGGGCAATGCGGTCGGCCACCAGGTAGATGCAGCTCTGCACCGCTTGGAGGGGGTTGTTGAGTTCGTGAGCGATGGAAGCAGCCAGCTTCCCTGTGGCGGCCAGCTTCTCACTCTGGATCAGTTGAGCCTGAGAACGAGCCAGCTCATCAGCAAAGTCTTTGACCTCGGCATAAAGTCGGGCGTTCTCGATGGCAATGGCCACCGAAGCGGCAATAGAGTTGAGAAGGGTCAAATCGTCCTCGGTGAACCGCCCCCCCCATTTGTTGATGACTTCTATGGCCCCAATGGTCTTTTCCCGCAAGATCAAAGGCACGCAAAGGACGCTTCTGGCTTCCAGGCCGTGGAGTTGAGCAGTGGTAGAAGGCAAGCGGCCCTTCTGCCGGGCATCGGGCAGCAGAAGCGGTTTGCCTGTCCGCACCACCTGCCCGGCCACTCCCTGATCCAGAGACAGTGCCACTTCTCCCCGCACCGATTTTTCGCCACAGAATGTCATCCTGGGAATCAAGTGCCCCTCGGCTTCGTCCAGAAGCAGCAATGAGCCTGCTTCCACCCGCAAGGTCTCGTTGATGCCCTGCATGGCCAAAGTGAGCACCTGGTCCAGCTCAAGGGTAGAAACCATAGCCGTTGCTATCCTGTTCAGAGCCGCCAACTCGTCGGCCCGCTTGGCCTCGCCGTAGAGCCGGGCGTTCTCGATAGCGATGGCCGCTTGATTGGCCAGCATAACCAGAAGCCGTTCATCGTCCTGAGTGAAAGCCTCTGCTTCACCGCTGTCCAGGCTCAGGGTGCCTATCACCGTCTCTCCCAGGATCATGGGCACCACCAGGAGAGACTTGACCGCCGTGCCGCTGTCCACGAAGCGGGGATCGGTCCTCGTGTCTGAGACGTAAATGGCCTCTTTTTCCACCACTGCCCGTCCGGCCACCCCTTCGCCCACCCGCATCTTGGCCGAACTACCCGCTCCCTGGCCGTGATGGGATACAGCTTTGGGCACCAGCACCCCGTTGGTCTCATCGAGGAAATGGATGACCGCTTTGTGAGCGACGGGGATGGTTTTCAGCGCCGCATCCACGATCAGGCTCAACACCTTGTCGAGGTTAAGGGTGGTGACCAGGCTTTGGCCCACAGTGAAAAGGGCCTGGACCTCATCCAGACGTCTTTCCAACTCTCCGAAGAGGCGTGCATTCTCAATAGCGGCCGCTAGCTGGCTCGCCACCTGGCGCAGGATTTCCAGATCGTGCTCTGAATAGGCGTTCGGCTTTCGATTGCCAAGGGTGAGCACGCCCAGGACCGTGGTCTTGAAAACCAGAGGCACCGAGATGTCTGAAAGCAAACCGGCAGCCAGAGCCTTTGCGTCAAAAGCGAAACTTTGTTCCTCTCTCAAGTCTCGGCGCAACAAAGCCTCTCTATGCACCACAGCGTAGCCCTGGGCAGAATCGGTCAGAGGCAAACGGGTTCCCACTGTCAATCCATCTTTCGTCTCTCCAGATAGAACCTGGACCGTCAGATTCTCGGAGGCGTCAAAAAGAGCCAGGCTCGCCCGGTCAAATTCGACGATTGCCTTCAGCTCGCTGAAAAAAGTCCGATAGACGTCATGGATGTCCAGGCTGGAGCTGATGGCGCCGGTAATGCGGTTGACGGCTGCGATCTGAGCCGCCCGCGACTCGCTCTCCTGATACAAGCGCGCCATCTCCCGTTCCATCTCGCTCATGCGCAGCAGAGCCTTGACCCTGGCCACCAGTTCCTCCTGGCAGAAAGGTTTGGTAATATAATCGTCTGCCCCGGCCTCCAGACCGTTCACCCGTTCCTCCACACTGTCCAGTGCGGTGACCATGATGACGGGAATGTGCTTCAGGCCGGCGTCACTCTTGATAGAGCGGCAGACCTCATAGCCGTCTAGCCCTGGCATCACGATGTCCAGCAGGACAAGGTCAACCGGGCCCGGCCGGCCCCGGCCGTCACGAAGGATGTGAAGGGCTTCCTCGCCCGAAGAAGCCACGAGTGTCGAAAACCCTTTCGAGTCCAGCAGGTGCTGGAACATCTCGGCCAGACGGATGTTATCTTCCACGATCAATACTCTGGCCTTGCCTTCTGCGATCCTATCCCTCACAGCGATACCTCTCGAAATCGCCCCTCGAATTGCGCGTTTTTTCTAATTATACCAGAGAGGTAAAGGGACGTCAATGCCCTTATTGTCCTATCCAGGGGTCTCCAAGTGCCTGCTCAGTCGAACGCTCAGGGCGAGTTCTGTCGGTCACACCTCACCGGACAGGTCGGTAGGGATTCCCGGCTTCGATGCGGTGAATGTAGATAGCAGGGTCCAGACGGTCGCCTCGGGCGTCGAAGGCAATGGGGCCGGTGAGACCTCCAAAACGTATCTCTGCCAGTTGGGCCATCACTGCTGCCCGATTGGGTTTGCCCTCAGCAGCAATGGCCCCGGCGATGGCTTCCAGTAGTACGTTGGTGGCGTCATAGGCCAGGACAGCCCAAGGCCCCGGCGGTTGCCCGGCCAGGGCCTCGTAGCCGGCCACGAACTCGCCGGCCCCGCCGATTTCTTCCAAGGCCGGGGCGCCGGTCACATAGAGGGTTCCCTCAACAGTCGCTCCCCCTATTTGCACCAGCTTGGGGCTGCCCCAATCCTCCCCTCCCATGAAAAGCGCACTCACACCTTCCCGCCGGGCCTGGGCGATGAGGTCGGCTCCTTTCACGGCGTCGCTCGTGAAAAAGACCAGGTCTGGGTCGTGAGCTGCAATCCGCAGCGCCCAATCCACCTGATCGGCGTCCACGTCCAAGACAACAGTGGCTCCCAGACTGACCGCCGTCGAAGCAAAGGCTTCGGCCAAATCGTCTTGGTCACGCACCACAGCCGGCCGTTTCACCCCCAACCTGCTCACGGCGTAGCGGGCCGCCTCTTGCCCCAGGCGGTCGTTGCGGGCGCAGAGGCGGTAGACGTTCGGATAACGGCCATCGGTCACGGCGTTGGCCGTAGCGGCAAAGGTGACCAGAGCCAGCCCGGCCCGCCGATACTCCTCCAACGCAGCCAGAGTCGTTGGGTTGGAGGAATGGCCGATAACTCCCACGACATCTGGGTCCACAGCCATCTCCCGGGCCCGCTGGGCAGCCACGTCCGGCTCGTTGTCATCGTTCAGGGCCACCAACTCGACCATATAGCCCGCCACCCCACCCGAGGCGTTACGCTCCCGGATAGCCAGCTTGACGGCATAAAGCACCTCGTAGCCCAATGGCCGATAGAGCCCCTCAAAAGGAGCCACCAGACCGACTTTGAGGACGGGTTTTGTGCTGGCGGGTACGGTGCATCCTCCAACGGCCAACAACGGGAGAACCCACAACCATCTTGTCAGAACCTTTTTCAGAAGCAACTGTCTCCTC
>JAOZOT010000815.1 GCA_029933115.1 Anaerolineae bacterium
ATTTCAAAGTTCGGCCAAATACTGCCCGTAATGGTGGGTGCCCCACTGGGGCTAGGCCGTGCCCCCTAACCACGGGGGCATTTTTATTTCCCAGACAAGTCCCTGAGAACCCCTGTTTGTATTCCCCGCTCGAACAACGCTCGCATAGCCGGCTGTCCTTCTGTAGCGCCTCGGACGAGGCCACAAACTGCATCCGCCAATCGAATCAGAGCGTCGTTCTCATCCTTGAGGCCCCTGACTTTCTTCGCATGGGTCCCTGACCGGCGTAATTGCAATCCCACCGCTCGCTCCAGAGAGCGAGGAAGACCGTCAATGAGAACAGTGGCCTTATAATCCGTTTCACCCGTTGCACTCAACGTTCGTGCAATTGTTTGGACGATTAAAGAAGGGTAATCTTGCACATCTCGATAGACCGCAAAGTTCAGCTTTCCTTCAAAAATCGGCCTTTCCAGCACTTGCCGGATGTAGGCTAGCCGCCGACTGTACGTGGTCTTGACCCACTTCCTCCGTCCTTTTCGTGAGTCTCGTTCAATGTCTTTGCAGACTTGGCGGAGTTGGTTTCTTTCTCGACCAGTGACGACAACAGAGACGATGAACAATCCGCCCTGCGTATCCTGGCCAGTTTCATCAACGTAGCAGAAGAATTTCTGTGTCACAGTTTCAGCGCGTCAATCTGCCGGTCCGTGGCCTCTCGATTGCGGCACTTTGATAAGACATCTTGTGTAACCGGAGATTTTACAGTATAATTTGGCCATGAGCGACAACTCGGTGCTCTACACCGCTTTCGATGTGGTGCCCAGCCCCAAGGGGGCCAGCACCCACATCACTTATTTCGTCAAAGGTCTGGTCGAGGCCGGGTACGAGGTGCAGATGATCACCGCCGGCGATCCGAGCCTGCCGGCTGAGGATACCTACCACGGAGCCCGCTTGAAACGGGTGATCTCCCCGGAAACCAATTTCCTGCGGCGGGCCATGAGCTTTTCCGAGGCGGTGACCGGGCACCTGGCTGATGGGCATGGCTACTCCGTGGCCCACTTCCGCTCCATCTGGAGCGGCTACCCTCTGGTCCAGGCCAGGGAGCAGCACGGCTACCGAACCCTGTTTGAGGTCAACGGCCTGCCCAGCATCGAGCTGAAGTATCACTACCCGGCTCTGAGAGGGGCTCCCGTCCTGAACAAGATCAAGCATCAAGAGGTGGCCACCCTGCACCTGGCCGACCACATCGTCTGCCCCTCGCGGGTGACCA
>JAOZOT010000816.1 GCA_029933115.1 Anaerolineae bacterium
GAAGATGGTACATCGTACATGGTGATGGAGTATTTGGAGGGGACCACCCTCAAAGCCGAGTTGAATGAACTGGCGGAGAGGGGCGAGACTATGTCTCTAGAAGAGGTGCGGCGCATATTCCAGGCCGTGGCCAGCGCCCTGGAATATGCCCATCGCCAGGGAATGGTCCACCGCGACATCAAGCCGGCCAACGTGATGTTGACCACCAAGGGTGATGTCGTCCTGACCGACTTCGGCATCGCCAGGATTGTGGGCGGGACCCAGTATACGGCTACCGGGGCACTCACCGGCACCCCGGCTTACATGTCGCCGGAGCAGGGTCAAGGCGAGCGGGGAGATGAGCGCAGCGACATCTATGCTCTGGGTGTGGTGCTGTACGAGATGGTCACCGGCCGGGTGCCTTTTGATGCCGACACACCGCTGGCGGTGATCCTGAAGCACATCAGCGCCCCCCTGCCTCTCCCCCGCCAGTTAAATCCGGCTATTCCAGAAGCCGTGGAGCAGGTCATCCTCAAGGCTCTGGCCAAGGATCCCAACGACCGCTATCAGACAGTCGCTCAGATGGCTGAGGCTTTGGAAGCCGCCCTGACCGGCGCGGCCGCGCCGGTCCGCAAGATAGCCCCCCCGCCGGCTGTGGCTCCTCCCGCCGCGCCCCCGCGCCGGGCTGTGCCGTGGACCTCCCTCGGGCTGGGGTTGCTGGCTCTGACCGTCGCCATCGTGGTCGTTGGGGGGCTCATCCTGCTGGCGCGACGGCCCGCACCGGCGGTCGCGCCAACGGCTACGGTGCTGCCCGCAACGGCAGAGGCGATGGTGGAAGCGACAGCCCCAAGCGCGCTCGCACCGGTGTCTTCACCGACGATTGGCTCACCCCTGAGCGCGCTTGTTTACACTTCCTCCGGCAAACATGGTGTGGGGATCGGAATGGCGGGGGGGACTTCTTGTTGCGGCTGTCAGGTTCGAAATTATGGCAGCCTACCGGCGGACTTTGCCGAGAGCAGCGTGAACGCTGTCACCTTCTACCTGACGGCCAGCAGAGAAGACAGCTACTACACTCGCGTTAAGGCAGGACCTACGAGGCTCAGGCTGATCCTGGGTGACAGGGCATCCACGGCGATCAGCACAAAAGTGCCCAGCGGCACAGAGACGCCGGTAGAGACCACTTGGCTGATCACTTTCAAGTTTGATCCCCCTGTCCAGGCGGGGCCTGGCTTGGAATGGCAGCTCTTGGATGGTGACAATAACATC
>JAOZOT010000817.1 GCA_029933115.1 Anaerolineae bacterium
CATAGTGCATTTTCACAAAATAGATCTTAACATGCGTCAGCGGGTTTGAGCCAGCCGGGCCTCGCGCTCTTCAAAGTGGAGCTCCACCAGCCGCTTGAGTTCGTAGGGGTCATAGTAGGGCAACGGGCCAGGTACTTGGGCCTTGGTGTGCATGAAGATGCTCTCTATCGGATTCAGCCAAGGACTTCTTTTGGGCAACCTGATGACCAACAGCCGAATCCGACCCTCGCGCTTGGCCCAGCGATTGTAGCGGCGAAACCAACGTCGCAGTCTCCCGGCCTTGTGATAGCTGGCGTTGTCCCAGATCACAATCAACACCCGCTTTCCGAGCTGTTCATAGTGCTTCAGCAAGCGCAGCAGTTGTTTCTTGACTTGCCGGTTGTTGCACTTCTCGGCATAGTAGCGGTGCACCCGGCTGTCCTCCACGTCCATAGCGGCGTACAAAACCCAAAAGCCGGGTAGATTGTCTTGAAGGATGATCACTCTACCCTTATGCAGAGGCCCCACCCAACCGCGGACCAGCCTGGGATTGCCGCTGAACCAACTCTCGTCCTGATAGACGGCGCTGACCGTGGCATCTTGCTTGGCCCAAGCCACCGCCCAATCCCGCCACCGTTTCTTGCGGTCATATTGAGAATCGGTGATCTTCAGCCAAGCCTTAAGCCGTCGGTAGCTATGCTTGGACTTGTTGATCAGGCGGCGCACGCTCTCGTGACTGATGGAGGAGACCAGGCCCGTGCGCACGGCCACTTCGGCCAGCCGATGTAAGGTCCACCGACTGTCGCTGAAACCGTACTTGCGGGGCGATTCTTTGAAGATGTCCAGTAACCCTTGTTGCACCTTCTCGTCGAAAGTGGGTTTGCGCCCCGGATGGGGCTGGGGCTTGAACAGATTCCAACGCCCCTTGCGATCAGCACTGTTGAAGGCCTTGATCCAGTTGCGCACGGTCTGCACGTGGAGACCCACCATGTCGGCGATCTGGGAGCAACTCCGACCCTGGTAGGAGAGGATGAGGATGGTGGCTCGCCGTGAAACGATGGTCAAGCGATGGCGCTGGAGCCGACGCAGCTTCTTGAGATGCTTTTTGCTGAGATGGCCTGCTTGTATCTTCTTCATGCCGGGGAGGATACATCATCCTCTCCTTGTTGGCAAGGGTCCTCTATGTTAAGGTTAATTCTGTGAAAATGCACTAGCCATCGGACTTGGCAGGCTAGCCATTCTGCGGTACACTAACAAAGAAGGGA
>JAOZOT010000295.1 GCA_029933115.1 Anaerolineae bacterium
GCGGAGAGCCCAGATGAGAATCTTATACATCACCCCCTACGTACCCTCTCTCATCCGGGTGCGGCCATACAATCTGATCAAGCACCTCTCTCGACGAGGGCATCTGGTCACCGTCCTGAGTTTGCAATCCACAGGGCAGGAAGAGAAGGACGCCAGGGAACTACGAGGCTGTTGCCATTGTGTCGAGACGGTCAAGCTGACCAGGCAGCAGTCCTTCTTGAACTGCCTCAAGGCCCTGCCGACGGTGACCCCGCTGCAAGCGGCTTATTGCCGCTCCCTGGACATGCAAAGGCTGATAGAGCGGGTGCTGGCAGAGGAGCAGTTTGATGTAGTGCACGTGGAGCATCTGCGGGGGGCCCACTTTGGCCAGGCTGTGGTGGGAAGGCCCAAGGTTTACGATTCTGTGGATTGCATCAGCCTGCTTTTTGAGAAGGCCCTCCACTCGGCGCCCAGCTTGGCCGGCCGCTTCCTGGCTTGGCTGGACCTGGCCCGCACGAGACGATACGAAAGCCGCCTCATCGGCCAATACGACAAAGTCCTGGTCACCGCCCCGCAGGACAAGGAAGCGTTGTGGGAGTTAAACGGGCGCTCCGGCGAGCAGGGCGGGGAAAAAATTGCCGTCTTGCCCAATGGGGTTGACCTGGAATATTTTACCTTTGCCGATGGAGCTCGGGAGCCGGAGACCCTGGTGTTCTCCGGCAAGATGAGTTATCACGCCAACGTAGCGGCCGCTTCCCACCTGGCGCAAGAAGTGATGCCCCTCATCTGGGCCAGACGGCCGGGGGTGAGGCTTGAGATCGTGGGCAATAACCCGCCTCAGGCGATATGCGCTTTGGCCCGAGATGAGCGGGTGCACGTTACCGGCTTTGTGCCCGACCTGCGCCCCCACCTGGCGCGGGCCACGGTATCCGTCAGCCCCATGCGCTACAGCGTGGGCATCCAGAACAAGGTGTTGGAGGCTATGGCCAGCGGTACGCCGGTGGTGGCCAGCAGCCAAGCCTGTGCGGCCCTACAAGTCCGGGACGGCACCCACCTCTTCGTGGCTGACGACCCGGCCACCTTCGCCGAGCGGGTGTTGCGCCTGCTGGACGATTCTGCTCTCAGACGAGAGATGGCGGCCAACGGCCGAAACTATGTGGAGGAAAGACACGATTGGCGAGCCATTGCCGCCGATCTGGAAAACATCTACGCAGAAGTGATGGACAAATGGCAGAGTCAATCTTGAAGAACCTTCAAGCAATTCCCATAGGAGACGTAATACCGAGGACAAAAGCTCGCCGGCGGACCCTTGGCCTCAAGCACGTTGTCCCGGCCTTGTATGTTCTCGACGCCTTTTTCATCAGCGTCAGCTTTGTCCTGGCCTACCACCTGCGTTTCAGGAGCAATCTGCTGCCCTATTACGGGCCTTTCTCGTCCGGGTTTTATTGGACCTTGCTGTCTCTGGCGGTGCCCACCTGGCTTCTGATCTTTGCCGCCTACGGCCTTTACAACTCGCGCTACCTGTTTGGTGGGACCCGGGAATATGCTCGCATCGTGAACGCCTGCGCGGTGGGCATCGTAGCCATGATCGTCCTCAGCTTCATGCACCGCGAAGCAGGACAGACTATCTCTCGCGGCTGGCTCCTGCTCTACTTCGGCCTCTCGGTGTTTGTCATTATCTCCTACCGTTTCGTTTTTCGACGGCTCATCTACCGCTTGCGTCAGCGTGGGCTCTTCTTCAGGCGCAGCCTGATCGTCGGCGCCAATCAGGAAGGGCAGGCCATGGCCGAGCAGTTCCGCTCCGTGCCTACCGCCGGGGTGCACGTGGTGGGCTTTGTTGACGACACCCTCGCCCGAGGCACCGTGGTGAACGGCCTGCCGGTCTTTGGCAACACCGGGTCGCTGAAAACCCTGGTGGAGGAGCAAGGGATAGAGGAGCTGATTGTGGCGCCTACTTCTCTGTCCAGGGAAGCCCTTCTGGACATATATCGCACCTTCAGCGGCAATGGCGGCGGTGTGGAGGTGAGGCTCTCACCGGGCCTTTTTGAGATCCTGACCACCGGCGCTACCGTGCAGGAGGTAGGGTCTGTGCCTTTGATCAGCCTCAACAGGCTGCGCATCACAGGCGTAGACGCTTTGCTGAAAGGCATTTTGGACTATGTGGGAGCGGCCGTGGGCCTGATCCTTTTGTCGCCTTTCCTGCTTTTGATCGCCCTGCTGATCAAGTTGGATTCACCTGGTCCGGCCCTGTACCGGCGGCGGGTTCTGGGCGTGGGGGGGCGAACCTTCGAGGCCCTCAAATTCAGAACCATGAGGGTGGATGCTGAGGAGTATCTGAAGCAGCACCCGGAACTGGCGGAGGAACTGGAGCGCAACGGCAAATTGAAAAACGACCCCCGCATCACCCGCCTGGGCAGATTCCTGCGCAAAACCAGCATTGACGAACTACCGCAACTCATCAACGTGCTGAAAGGGCAGATGAGCCTGGTGGGGCCGCGCATGATCTCGCCGCCGGAATGGGCCAAATTCGGCAAGTGGAAACACAACCTGCTCACCGTGAAGCCGGGGCTCACCGGCCTGTGGCAGGTCAGTGGGAGAAGTGAACTGTCCTACGAGGACCGGGTGAGGTTGGATATGCATTACATCCGCAACTATACCATTTGGCTGGATATGCGTATCCTGTTTAACACTCTCAGCGTTGTCCTGCGTGGGCGCGGAGCTTATTGATTGCTAATGAAGCGTTTATCTGGGAATGAATCACCAATTCTGCCTTCTGTCCCCAAAAAGTTCTGGCCGGCTGTCTGGACGCTGGCGGTCGTGGCTGCCGTTGGGCTGGGTTGCTCACCCTTCGGGCCGCCGGCGCCGACAGCCCGCCCCTCCCTGTCGGTTGTCCCGTCGCCGACCCTCACCTTCACTCCCACGGCCATCGCCTCGCCGACGCCTGAGCCCACCCCCTCACCGGTGGCAACCCCCGTCACCCCGGCGACGGCCGTCGGCCTGGTTCAGGCTACCCCTTCGCCGGTGATCCCGGCCGGCGGCATTGTCTATGCCGTCACTCCCAACATCAACCGGGTTGGCTGGGTGAGAAGCGGCGAAGAGGGAAACCACTTCGGCGATTCCTACATCCACGTCGGCTTTCTGGGGGGTAACGTCTATCACGGAGCCATACAATTCGATATTTCCTTCATCCCGCCGGGCTCTTCGATACACTACGCTGCCCTGGAATTGGTTGGCCTGAGCGGAGAAACCCTGGGCTCTGGCGGGTCCTGGCGCGTCCAACTGCTGGAGGAGGACATAGACGCTGACTGGCCGTTTCACGGCTACGAGGCGATACACGAGGCTCCCGTAGCGCAGACGCTGTCCCCCACCCTCGGCGTTGCGGACCTGGCTGAAAACAAGTTGAACGTTTTCGTTTTCAACGCGGGCCAGCGGGCCATCGTGGAGAGCCGGCTGGAGAGGGGACTCATTTCCTTTCGCCTGGATGGACCTTCGTCTGGGGATGACAACCTCTTCACCTGGGATAGCGGCTACGGTCTGGGGAGCCTGGGGCAGACACCCGTGCTCAGGCTTGCCGTCACCTCTCCTTTGCTTACTCCGACGGGCACCGGGGTGGCGGGCCGGGTGCCGGAGACGCCTACGCCTACGTTTGTCATCGTGACCAGCACGCCTACTCCGGAGACTATTTTCACGGCGGCGGCCATGGCTGCTACCGCTGCCTACCGGGCGACCACGACCGGCACCCCGACGAACACCCCCTCGAATTGGGTCACCCCCATCGTGGTGACCAGCACTCCCACGCCGGAGAACGAAGCCACGGCTACTTACATGGTCGCCTGGTTGACGGCGGCCGCTGTTGCCACGGGCACAGCTACTCCCACCCCGCGCCACATGTGGACGGCGACGCCCACCGGCACTCCCACCAACACCCCGGTGTACATCCCTCTGGAGGAAATCACGCCGACGCCGGTCACGCCGACCCCGACCCCCACGCCGACGGCTATCCCTCCTGCTCTGGTAGGGAAAATCGCTTTCCTGACCGACAGGGACGGGGACACGGCCGTCTACGTCATGAACCCCGATGGCAGTGGGTTGGCCAGGCTGACCAACCGCTGGGCCTATGATGTGGCCAACGTTCAAGACACCATCTCTCCTGATGGGCGGAACCGGGTTCTGGTGCAAGACATTCAAGGCGTCCCCCAGTTGATTATGCAACCCCTCTACGATGGCTATTCGTGGCGCATCACCTACAGTGCCTGGGCCTGCTACCATCCCAGTTGGTCGCCGGATGGAGAATACATTGCCTTTGTCTCCAACTCTGGAGGTCATTGGTCGGTCGGTCCAGGCGACGAGGCCGTCCGTCTCATCAGGGATCAGGGAGTCATCAACGACGACATCTACCTGAAACCCATCCACGGCGTCGGCTTCCGGCGGCTCACCGCTAACGACTGGGAATTTGACAAGCATCCCTCCTGGTCTCCCGACGGCACACAAATCGTGTTCTGGTCCAATCGAGAGACGGGGCGCGCCCAGATCTGGGTGATGAACGCCGACGGAAGCAACCCTCGCAACCTGAGCAACGACCCCTACAACAATTGGGATCCGGTCTGGATCAAACGCTCCGAACTCCTGAAAGCCCTCCCCTGAGTGCAAAGCCCCCCGGCGCGTTCTGGTATAGCCGGAGGAAGCCCCTGGCTATCTCGCAGCGGGGGTGAGGTCAAACCAATAGACTCTTGAAAATCGGACAGAAAGATGCTATAATTTAAAGCGTACTGAACCACCGAAAGCCTCGGCCGGTTCGCCGATAACCGTTGAAGCCCTTGGCTAGGTGAGGCAGCCATATAGCAACGATGATGTCCGAAAGGCCCATCTGGTCAAACTTGCACCGGATGGGTTTT
>JAOZOT010000296.1 GCA_029933115.1 Anaerolineae bacterium
CTGAGCAGTCCAGGCTTGTAAAGCGGGCCAAAGGCTACTCCTTCTCTTTCCCATCGCCCTTTGGAGGCGAGGCGACTCTCAATCGCACGAAGGTACGTGATGTGCCCAACACCCTGGAGAGCTCATCCACGGCCGTCCGCACGATGCCCTCCACACCGGCGGCCCGACGCATCTTGTCTGTGATCTCGCGAGTCAACTGTTCGCGGGCGGCGCGACGTTGTGCGTCCTCATAAAGGCGGGCGCTCTCCAAGGCCATGCCCAACTGGTCGGCCAGCGCCTCCAGCAGCGCAATCTCTTCGGACGTCCACCGGCCGGCACCGTCAGGTTTGTAGGTGTCCAGCACGCCGATGACTTCTCCGCGCACCTTGATAGGCACGGCCAGAGGGTTGGGGGGATGAGACTGGGAATCTGAGATTTGGACGGTTTGTCCCTTCTGCAGGGCCTGCTCCATCTCCGGTCGCCATATATCCCCGGCGCCGGTAACACCGTGCTCGTCGCTGCGGTAACCCAGATTGGGCTGGGCACGGAGTAGCTCAATCCAGGCCTGGCGGCTCAGTTCGCCGTAGGCGCGACGCGTCGCCTCCAGAGCGGCCTGGCTTTCGGCGAACAGACGCGCATTATCGAGGGCCACCGCCACCTGGTCGGCCATGGTCTGCAACACGATGATGGTATCCTGGTCAAAGACATCGGGCTGGGTGCTTTGCACTGTCAGCGCGCCGAGCACCTGGCCACGCGAGCGCAGGGGAAGGGCTGCTTCAGAGCGGGTTTCTGGCACCTCCACTGTGGCTAGGTGCACAACGTCTTCGCTGACTTCTGAGGCCACTCGCGCCCGCGCGTTGGCGATGCTCCAGCCAATCATCCCCTCGCCGACTTTGATGCGGTGACCACGGGCCAACATGGCTTGGCCGGCCTCGCCGGTACCGGCTTGCAGCACGGCCCATTCGCCGCTCTCGTCCAGCAGGAACAGCCCCACATAGTACAAGTCAAACCGCTCGCGAATCA
This sequence comes from Anaerolineae bacterium, assembly GCA_029933115.1. Lineage (GTDB taxonomy): Bacteria > Chloroflexota > Anaerolineae > E26-bin7 > E26-bin7 > E26-bin7. The sequence goes on from JAOZOT010000296.1 coordinate 1,003, forward strand.
ATTCGACCACTTGTTGGATCAAGCGGTCTGTTTCCAAGATCGAGGTAGCGGCGCGGCCCACCTCGGCCGAGGCTTCCAGGTAGGCCGAGTGGCGCTCCAGTTCGCGGGTGCGCTCGGCCACCCGCTGCTCCAAGCTGCCGATCAGTTCGCGCAACTGGATGGTCATGCTGTTAAAGGCCTGTGCCAGTGTGCCAACCTCATCTTCTCGCTCCACTTTGGCCACACGTTCCAGGTCGCCGGCCGCAATTTGTGTGGCCGTCTCAGTCAGATTGGCCAGTGGGATGGCGATGCTGCGGGCAGCAAAGAGCGAAGCGAGCACGGCCAGTACCACTGAAACTAGGGCCACGCCGATGTTGAGGCCCATCGTCCTGTATATTGCGCTGAAGGCTTCGGATTGATTTTGTTCGGCCAACAGTGCCACTTGGAGATCCGGCACCCAATGATAGACCCCGACGATAGGCACACCTCGATAGTTGTCGTACAGTCCAGAGCCGTTGACCTGATTTTCTATCGCTGCGTTAGCTCCCTGGGTGTGTACATAGATGCCCTTTTGGCCGAAGCGCGACTCGGTTAACAGAGCGCGGTTGCGACCAACCAGATACGTCTCACCTGTCTGGCCTAGCCCGCTTCGTTCGAGCATGATTTCGTTCAACTTGGCCATGCTGGCCCGACCGGCCAGGATACCCCACACCTGCCCCGGTTTGTCAACCACCGGGCGGACAGCGACCACCGACCATCTACCCAGAGAGGGAGAGTAGAACGGCGGCTGGACGTAGGACTCTTGTAACCCTCTTTGGAAGTAGGGCTGGTTGCTGTGGATCTTGCCTTCCTGCTTGACGTCGGTAGAAAGAATCACCTTCCCTTGAAGGTCCATCAAGAACATTTCATCAAAGTGCCCCGACTGTTCAACCGCTTGCTGAAGACGGTTGCGTACCCAGGAGAGCAGATAATCCGATGGCTCAGGAGCTTGCAACAATACAATCGTGCGCCGCGCCGCATCCTCCCCGCTCAGCGCAGCAGCCAAGTCAGATCGCAGGGTGCTCACCCAGGTCTCAATCTCGCTGTGCTTAAGGGTGGCCACCGATTCGAGCTGATTGATCACTTGCCGTTGCCCACCTTGATAGCCCAGCACGAGAGAACCGGCACTGATGGCTGTGGCCGGCAACAAGGCGATCAGCACAAAGGCGATGAGCAAACGGGCGCGGATGGTGCCAATGTGAAGAGCGCGAACCATCTGCCCCAGGATCGCTAGTCCCAGCAGAACGGTGACTCCCAGGGCGTCAATGCGCAACACAGGCAACCGGGTAGCGTCGTAACGGGGTAGGGGCTCATAGCGATTGATCAGCCAGACGCACACCCCAAATATGGCGCCCGTAACCAGCCAGGCACCCCACTTGCGCGGCAGGAGTATACTGCCCACGAGCCCGATCAGCAGTATTCCTCCCACCATGTGATACAGAGATAGACCGGCGAAGAACAACTCGCTACAACCGTAGGCAAAGGCCAGGCCCAGAACAAGCAAGTATCCGCTGGCCGTAAACCGCCCTCGACGGGCCAACCGGTGGGCAGGGAGCAGAAAGACGAGGAGAGCCAGCATCATGCTGCCGGCAAAGGCCAGCGATTGCCACTCTCCTGCCCCCGAGAAGTAGAGCATGAGGTGAAGGCTGGCAACAAAGACGGCTGCGATGCCCGTGATCCAGCTTATCCGCCGAAGATTCTTCATGAAATTCCGAGCTTCGGCCTCGACTGAGTGGCCCTGTCTCATCTGCTGAGGAGGGTGTTGGATCGTGGTTGCTCTTTCTTCAGATATTCTTTCCTCAGACATGCTCCCTCCAGTTTACGAGGACGTACCTCGCTCAACGTCATTTTCAGCTTCACCGGCCGGCCGGGGGGCCAGACGGATCACTACCTCCGGCAGGCCCAGGGCTTGTCTAACCTCCTGCGCGGCGGTCTTGAGTACGGTTTCTATGTCCAAGGTCTCGCGGATGCGCGCGGCGACCTCGCTGATTGACTGTTCGCGGGCAGCACGGCGCTGGGTTTCATCAAGGAGTCGCAGGTTCTCGGCGGCCAGGGCCAACTGCTCGGCAATCGCCTCGGCCAGGGCAACATCGTCATCGCTCCATTGCCGCCTCCCTCCTGGCGCCTTGAACCCCAGAGCGCCGACGGGCTGACCACGCAGCATAATAGGCACAACCAGAGCAGACTCGGCCGCTGTTCCTTCTCCCTCATCTGCACCGTCGCCGTTCAGCACAATTGGACGCCGCTCTGCCATCGCTTGTGCTACTTCGGGCAGCAACTCATTGCCCAGAGGCTTCGTTTCGAGCTCTGTCTGCCGGTAGCCACTGAGCGCTCCGGTGAGTACATATTCGGCCCACGCTCGGCCCAGGTAGTGGCGGTGGGTAGCCTCCATCTCCTTCAAAGCGGCTTGCGCCTCGGCAAAAAGCCGGGCGTTGTCAATGGCCACCGCCACCTGGTCGGCCATCGTCTGCATCACAGCAATGTCCGTCTCATCAAAAGCCGCCTCTTCTCTGCTCTGCACGGTCATCGCCCCAATGACCCGCCCCCGCGAGCGCAGCGGCAGCGCCATCTCTGAGCGCGTCTCCGGCAGCAGCGGATTGTCGAAACGCACTGCCTCCTCACCCACGTCCAACGCAATGCGAGCTTTGCCTCTGGCCGTGCATTGGCCGATCATCGAATCGCCGCCTACCTCCAGCTTGTGGCCCTGGGCCAGCATTTGCTGTCCGGCCTCACCGGTGCCGGCGTGCAGGACGGCGAAGCGCCCTTCTTCGTCGAGGAGGAAGAGACCTACATAGTAGAGGTCGAATCGTTCACGAACGAGCTCGACAGTCTGGTGCAGCAGTTGGTCGGGGTCGAGCAGTGAGGTGGTGGTGCGGGCGACATCGGCTGCGGCCTGGAGGTCGCGGGTGCGCTCGGCGACGCGTTGCTCCAGGGTTTCAATCAACTCCTGAAGCTGGGCGGCCATGCTGTTGAAAGCGCTGGCCAGCAAACCCATCTCATCGCCTGATCGAATCTGGGCTCTTGCCATCAGGTCTCCGCCGGCTATTCTCTGCGTTGCTTCTGCCAACTGGCCAATGGGAACGACGATGGACCGACTGATGAGAACACCCAGGACGGCGGCCAGGAGGATCAGAAGCAAGCTTGAGGCAATAGCAACTCTGAGATAGGTCAGATATAATTGACGGTTGGCCTGGATTAGCTCTTGAGCTTTGGTTTGCTTGGCCTCGTACAGGGTGTCCGCTTTGGCCAGCAGAGCGTTCTCCAGCAGAGCCGCTATTCTCATCTGTTTGCCTTCGATAGCGGCCCTGTCGTCGGGATGACGCCGGTAAAAGTCTTGCAGCCCATTGGAGAGGGAAGTATACGTGTCGTAGGCCCTTCTGATTTCCTGAACAATCTGCTGATCTTCGGTGCCCTGAGCTCGCTCCTCCAGATCCGCCAAGTGCGCCTCGATGTTGCTGCGCAGATCCTCGACAACGCGCAAGTGGGCTCTGTTGCCGGTGGTGACGTATTGATCCACTTTCAGGCTGTGAAAGAGAATGTCGCTCTCTATGGCTGCCATGTCGGTCAGGATGGGTTGGTGTTCTTGCAGAATTTCCTCTGTGCTGGCGTCAAGTCTGCTCAAGGTGTAGACACTGAAAACACCAACAGCAGCCATCAATATAACAATGAGGGTGAAGGACAGTGCCAATTTTTGCCCGACAGTCCATCTCATGATCCATCCCTCCTAAGGGCCTCTAATTGTTGGGGGAGGACTTTCAGCGGAAGATCCGACAGCAGCAGGTAAGCTTTGTCAACTATGCCTCAAGCCACAAGGGCCAGAAGTCTACGGCAATGTAGCCTGTGTACTCGTAGCC
>JAOZOT010000297.1 GCA_029933115.1 Anaerolineae bacterium
CGTCAACAGGCTGCCCAATGGCAATACTTTGATTACAGGAACAACAGAGATAGTTGAAGTCACCCCCGAGGGAGAAATCGTTTGGCGACTCAGGCTGAAAGCGACATTTGAGAAAGGAGACGCACCGGCACGGGGCTTCTACAAAGCGGAGAGGATTGGCGCACAGTGACAGAGAGCCAACATCCATCTATCTATGGAGGTACAACAAGATGCTGAACAGGACGTCATCCATCAAGACGCTGCTGGTGCTACTGCTCCTCACCCTAGCTCCTGTGGCCTGCCGGGCATCCAGGCCGCCGGCCCCGACGCCCGGCTCCCACCCCACCCCGACGACGATCCCCACGTCCCGCCCATCCCCAACACTCATGCCGGCCACCCCGACGACGATCCCCACGTCCCGCCCATCCCCAACACCCATGCCGGCCACCCCGACAACGATCCCCACGTCCCAGCCACCCCCAACACTCGCGCCGACCACCCAGCCCATCTCGATGCCGTCGCCCACCCCTCCGCCCGTCACCTCTGCTCTCGTCGCCGGCCTAGAAGAGTCCACCACCGACCCCCTGGGGTTTCACGAGACTTCTCCAGAGTACCAGAAAGCAATGGACGCCGGGGTGCGCATCGTCAACGTCCCAGAGCTGGGCTCATTCTTCGCCCTCTGGATTCCCGAGGGCTACGCTCAGCAAGAAGTGCGCCGGGTGATGGCCGTCGTCCCCGGATCGAATGGGATCGTATACAAGAGCTTCGACCTTCGCATCGAGCAGGCCAGGAAGCACGGCTACGCCATCGTATCGGTGCAGTGGTGGATGGGTGAACGCGAAGCCTATCTTGAGCCGAGTGTCGTCTACTCGTTGCTGGCGACCGCGCTGGAGTACGTTGGCCTCCACTATGAGGCCGACGTGCACCAGGCGGCCTACGAGGGGTTCAGTCGCGGCTCGGCCATCGCCTACCAGGTTGCCTACTGGGACCGAACGCTGGGCAGCGACTACTTCGCCTTGTTCATTTGTCACTCGGGGGGGATGCACGATCCCGGCCCTCCCTTCATCGAGGGCCTGCGGGCCGGTAAGTGGGGCGACGACGTGTTCCAGGGACAGCATTTCTACATGTACTGCGGATTGAAGGACAAACAGTGGGGGCAGGCGATGTGCCAATACATGCACAACGCCGAGCAGATTGTGACCAAATACGGCGGGACGGTTGAGCGGTTTATCGAGGACCCCGAGGGCGGCCACGCAGACTTTTTGCTGACGGATACCTATTACGAGGACGCCCTTCAGGTCTGGTTTCGGTTGACCGAGTAGCAGTGAGAGCACTCCGATTTTTGAAAGCCGCCCTGGAATCAGGGCGGCTTTCAAGTTACACAAATCCAAACGGGCATGGTATAATATGCCCATGCCCGAACTACCAGAAGTCGAAACCATTGTCAATGGCCTGCAAGGACCGCTCATCGGCCGAACCTTCACCGGTGTCCGCATAGGGTGGGAGAACATCATCGCCCGACCAACAGTGTCCGAATTCCAACGGCGCATCAGAGGCCGGCGAATCCTCAGCATCAGGCGGCGGGGCAAATATCTGATCTTCGACCTGTCCGGGGGCGACAGCCTCATCATCCACCTCAAGATGACCGGTCAACTGCTGGTCAAGCCGGCCGACGCCCCGGCCGACAAATATGGCCACACCGTCTTTGACCTGGACGACGGAACCCAGTTACGCTTTCTGGACGTGCGCAAGTTCGGACGGGTCTACCTGGTCGCTGATGAAAACGAGGTAGTAGGCGCTCTGGGGCCAGAGCCCCTGGCCGACGATTTTACCCTCTCACAGTTTTCGGCCCTCGTGAGAAAACGCAAAGGAGCCCTCAAACCCCTGCTGCTCAACCAACGGTTCATGGCCGGCATCGGCAACATCTACGCCGACGAAGCCCTCTTCGTGGCCGGTCTCCACCCCCGGCACAAAGCGGACACTCTGACGGACGAAGAGATCGAGCGACTCTACCGAGCCATCCGTCAGGTGCTGCGCCAGGCCCTGGCCGACGAGGGCACAACCTTTGATGGGGCCTATCGCAAAGCGGATGGCCGGGAAGGAAGGCACCAGGAGAACTTGAAGGTCTTCCGGCGAAAAGGGCAGCCTTGCCCCCGCTGCGGCCACCCCATCGAGCGCATCGTGGTAGGAGGGCGAGGGACGTACCTATGCACCCGCTGCCAGAAGTAAGCCGCTAGACTTTGGGGGTCTCTTCTGGTATAATGTAGCTGATCTTGTTGAACAGTGTAACCACCGCCAGACTTTGCAGGAGAGTCCATGAGTCCCGAAACAAAGACCCTTCACCAGCAAACCAAGGATCGTCACAAGGCCGAGCAAGACATAACCCAATTGCTGCTCATCCGTCACGGCCTCACCGACTGGGTGGGGCACCGTTTGCCTGGATGGACGCCGGGCATCCACCTCAGCGAGGAAGGCCGCCGACAGGCCAAAGCCCTGGCTCAACGCCTGGCCTCGCTGCCCATCGAGGCCATTTACGCCAGCCCTCTGGAGCGCACTGTGGAGACGGCCGAGGCTATCGCTGCCCCTCACGGCCTCAGCGTGCAGCTCCGGGAAAATCTCGGAGAGGTGCGGATTGGGGAGTGGACCGGGCAAACTATCGAGGACCTGGCTAAAAAAGAGGAGTGGCTGGCTATCCAATTCTACCCCAGCGGGGCCAACATCCCTGGCGGCGAGACAATGCACGAGATGCAGGCGCGGGTGGTAGCCGAACTGGACGCCATTCGCAAGGCCCACCCAGGAGCTACTGTAGCTGTAGTCTCTCACGCCGACGTGATCAAAGCCGCAGTAGCCCATTATGTGGGTTTGCATCTGGACTTATTTCAACGCCTGGTTGTCTACCCTGCTTCCCTGACCGCCCTTCGCTTCAGTAAATTTGGCCCACGCCTGGTGCTTTTCAACGACAGTGGGACTCTCGATGTCCTGCGCAGGGAGAAATAATGGCCTGGCTTGCCTACGATTTGAACCCGGTGACCCATATCACTGTCGGTACCGTCGGCCCGCCTGGCCGGCGCGTCTTTTACCTCCAGGCTTCCCAGGGCACTACTCTGGTGACCCTCAAAATAGAGAAGGAGCAGGCTTATCATCTGGCCGCAGCCCTCGACCGGCTGCTGGAGGAGTTGACCCAAAAGTACCCTGGGATTTTGGAGGAGGAGAGCGTCTACCACGACACAGAGTTGCAGCATCCCCTTGAGCCCGAGTTCGTCGTCGGTCAGATGGGGCTTGGCTATGACGAGGAGCAGAACCTCTTGATCCTCGTGGCCTATCAGCTACCCTCCGACCCAGAAGCCCCGGAGGACATTGCCATCGCTCGCTTTTGGGCTACGCCGGGGCAAATGCGGGCCCTCAGCGAGCGCGCCAAAGAGGAGGTAGCGGCAGGCCGCCCCATCTGCCCCCTTTGCAAGGAGCCTATTGACCCCGAGGGTCACTTCTGCCCCAGAGGCAACGGTGATGGGCAAAAATACTGACCATGACCAGGGATCACTGCCCCTTCGGCTCTGCTCAGCACAAGCAGTCAGTTAAAAGCCGGCCGGTCGAAGCCATCGCAGTGGATAGAATCATCGCCCTTTTGGCCCAAGGCGAGATGGAAGTGTTGGGCCTTCTGCCAGGGAGTTCCAACTACACCTTCCTGACCGCCGTTCGCGATGCTTCTCTGCAATGTCTGGCCGTTTACAAACCCCAGCGCGGGGAGAGTCCTTTGTGGGATTTCCCTCAGGGCACCCTCTGCCTGCGAGAAGTCGCTGCTTATCTGGTCAGCCAAGCGTTGGGCTGGTCCTTCATTCCCCCCACCGTCCTGCGAGACGGACCACATGGCCTCGGTTCGGTCCAACTGTTCATTGAGGCTGAGCCCGAGGCCCACTATTTTACCTTCCGAGACGAACACGTCCCCGAACTTCAACAGATTGCCCTCTTCGATTGCCTGACGAACAACGCTGACCGCAAAGGCGGCCATTGTTTGCGGGGGAAGGATGGGCACATCTGGGCCGTTGACAACGCTTTGACCTTCCACACTGATTACAAGCTACGGACCGTCATCTGGGACTTTGCGGGTCAACCCATCCCGGAGGAACTGCTACGAGACCTGGCCGCTTTCAGAGAGCGCCTTGCCCAACAGAATCTGCCGGTGGAGACACTGGCCAAGCTCCTGGCGGCCGAAGAAATGGAAGCGCTGAAGCAGCGTCTGCACGCCCTCCTGAAAAGGGCCACCTTCCCCGAGCCAGGGCCTGGCCGTCACATCCCCTGGCCGCTGATTTGAGCAGCAGTCATAATCTCAGAGCAAGACAAGGGGCGACGCACTTCCAAGTTAGCTCGCCGGGGAAATGCATCGCCCTTCCTCACGAGACCACGCCGTCATGAGCAGCGCCTCGCTCCAAGGCCGTCAGGCCTGATGTCTGGAGCGGGGCGTTCTCACTTCCTTGAGCTCGAGCACCAGGCCGCCTGTCAGCCAGGCCAGGACGTTGTAGCCCAAGCCGGTGGCGTAGGCGGCGAGGGCGATAAGAAGGCCACTGACCATAGAGATAACAACGACAGCCAGGACAAAGAAGGTCCACGACACAGGCTCAATGCCTTGCAGGAAGTTCATGACCGGTTCCAATCCCAACAACTCGATGAAATTCAGGGTGACGGTAAAGCCCAGAATCTCGAATTCGCCTTCTTGCCAGCTTTCCAACCAGCGGCGGACGAGTTCGAGCAGGCGCAGGGTGCCCAGGCTACAGAGCAAGCTGGGTAGCAAAGCGGCCAGGGTGCCCAACAAGCAACCAAATCTGGCTAAAGGAGCGAGGCTGATATGGCGGATAGTGTATTTCATGACAACTAATCCTTTCCTATCTTGCACTTT
>JAOZOT010000818.1 GCA_029933115.1 Anaerolineae bacterium
GCACCGGTCATTAGCGACTCAAGTCGCCACTACGAGCATTTTTCAGACACGCTGTAAACGGCCATCTGCGCAGCTCGATAGCCCGCTTCAGCAGGCTTGAGCTGCGCAGCCCTGAGCTTTAGCTCGGGGGCCAGGCTGCGAGCGGTAAACGAGTGCGAAGGGGCCATGCCTGACAAAATTGCCTTGCTTGACCTGACCTACGCTCAATTGAGGGATTTGTTGAAATCGTGGGGCGAGCCGCCTTTCCGGGCCGACCAGGTCTGGGGATGGCTGTATCGCTCCCTGGTCTCTGATTTCGACCAGATGCGCAACCTGCCCAAGGAGCTCAGGACCCGGCTGGACGAGGCGGCCTATCTGCAAACGTTGACCCCGCTGGCGGAGAGCGTCTCGGCCGATGGCCTGACGCGCAAGGTCCTTTTTGCCCTACAGGATGGGGAAACCATCGAGAGCGTGTTCATGCGCTATGAGCGGCGGCGCACGGTCTGTGTCTCCACCCAGGTGGGCTGTCCCGTCGGATGCCCTTTCTGCGCCACCGGTCAGAGCGGCTTCAGGCGGAATCTGACGGCGGGGGAGATCGTTGAGCAAGTGCTGTACTTCGCCCGGCAGCTAATGGGGGATAAGGGGAAAGGAGAAAAGGACACAGGGGAAGGGATAAGCAACGTAGTGCTCATGGGCATGGGTGAGCCACTGCTCAATTACGAGGCTACCTGGCAAGCCATCGAGACGCTGAACGAGGCCAAGGGGTTTGGCCTGGGAGCGCGCCGCATTACCCTTTCCACGGTGGGCGTCGTGCCCGGCATCCGGCGGCTGAGTCGGGAGCAGTTGCAAGTTGGCCTGGCAGTCTCTCTCCACGCCCCCACCGACAGGCTGCGGAACAAGCTGGTGCCACTCAACCGGCGTTATCCTCTCCACCGGCTGATGGCCGCCTGCCGGGACTATGCGCAGGAAACCGGGCGACGGATTACCTTTGAGTATGCTCTGATGGAAGGCATCAACGACTCTCTGGAGCAGGCCCAACGGCTGGGGCGTTTGCTGCAAGGGCTCACCTGCCACGTCAATCTGATCCCGCTGAATCCCACAGTTGAGTCGCCCTACCAGCCCTCTTCTCACAAGGCAGCTCTGGCCTTTCGGAGGGAACTGGAGCGTCAGAAGATTCCCACGACCATGCGGGTAGGGCGTGGCGTTGACATCCAGGCCGGGTGCGGGCAGTTGAGAGGTAAGAGAGAATAGGGGTGTTT
>JAOZOT010000034.1 GCA_029933115.1 Anaerolineae bacterium
TGGCCTGTCGTATCACCCATTCCCGGCACAAGTCCTCGAAAGCAGTCGCGCCAACAAAAGCACGCATTTGTTCGTTGATGATCTCCCATAGCCGGTCCACCAGGCCCATTTCCAGCAGGTGTTGGTGGGGCTCGATGAAGCGGAAGTAGAAGCGCAGGTAGCTGTCTCGCAGATGCCAGCGACCCCGATGGCTGCGAGGACGTCGCTGCGGTGGGGGCAGTGTGACCGGCAGGCGGCGTTCAATCAGGTACAGATCACGCAAGCGGCCCAGGTAGGTACTAACGTTCTGCCGGGGCAGCCCGGCAGCGCGGGCGATGGTCTCCAGCGTGTGGTTCCCCTCGCCGATGGCCCGCAACACGGCCATAAAGTTGCGGGGTTCTCGCACTTCATCCTGGAGCAGGAAGAAAGGCTCAGCGCGGAAGATGCCGCTGGGCCGGAAGATGCGCCGCTGCACGTTGACGGCGATGGTCTGTGCATCATCGAACCGTTCCAGATAGGCCGGAATCCCCCCCAGGATAGCGTAGACGGCGATGCGCTGTTCCAATGTGTAGCGGGGAAAGAATCCGGCCAGTGCTGAGAAGGGGAGTGGTTTCAGGTGCAGGTGAGCGGTGAAGCGACCGTAAAGAGGGGCCTGATAGTTCAGCAAGTTGACCATCATCCCCACCTGGCTGCCAGCCACAACAAGAAAGATCCTGGTGTCCTTCAAATCGTGGTCCCAGACGTTCTGAACAACAGAGGGCAGGCCAGGCTCTGCCTGCGCTGCGTAGGGGAACTCGTCCAGTATGAGGATCAGACGCCGGTCGCGGGCCATCTCGGCCGCCTGTCGGAGGGCCATTTCCCAGGACGGGTAACTGAAATCGGAGTCGGCTGGCCGGTCGGGGTGGGCGCTGTTGTAAAGAGCCTGGGAGAGGCCGCGCAACAGGATGGCCGGCGACATCCGGCTGGATACCCAGTAAACGAAAGGCGCCCCGCTCTGCCTGGCCCAGTGGAGGAGCAACGTCGTCTTTCCCACCCGTCGCCGGCCGTACACGGCCAGAAACTGAGCCCTGGGCTCGTCGAGCAAATCTTGGAGCTCTGCTAATTCCTGCCGTCGTCCAATGAATCGCGCCATTACTCTCCCCGCACCGGTTTGTAATAGGTAGTGTCTTAGACACAGCCTATTATATCACACCTCATCGCGGCGAGCAACTTTGACGGAACCGGGTTCCTCGTCCGGCGCTCAACGCTACCGTGGCCGGGCTGGAGCCATCTGAGGCAGGCTTGCGCCTGGACGAAGAGTATGGTATCATGTGTCGGGTGGGGTTGCACTGCGCTCCCCCGGCCCACAAGACCATCGTCACCTTCCCCAGGGGCACGGTGCGCTTTGGGCCTTATACATCCACCAGCGGCCGCACCTCCACCACCTCTCCTTCTTTGAGATAGACTCGTGTCACCCGGGGTAGGATGCCGGTGACGACCTCATAGTTGATGGTACCGGCCAGGGCTGCCACCTCCTCGGCGCTGATCTCTTCTTCCCCCTGGCGGCCAAAGATCACCACCTCGTCGTCTTGCCGCACGCCCTCAATGCCCGCCCTGAGCCTGTCGAAGTGAGCCGTCACGTCTACCACGAACTGGTCCATGCACACTCGCCCCACAATAGGAGCACGCTTTCCACCAATCAGGACCGAGCCCTTGTTGGAAAGGATACGGTGATAACCGTCGCCGTAGCCCACGGGCACCAGAGCCACCGGGGTGGGTCTGGTGGTGGTGTAAGTGCAACCGTAGCTGATGCTAGAACCCGGCGGTAGGGTGCGCACGCGCGCCACGCGGCTCTTGAGGGTCATGGCCGGCTTCAAGGGGATGGCCGGCTCCACCTCGTCAGAAGGGCGCAGACCATAGAGGGCAATGCCGCAGCGCACCATGTCCAGATGCATCTCCGGCAGGTCCAGGGTAGCTGCGCTGTTGGCCACGTGTTTGAGGGGGATGGCAAAGCCGGCGTCCTCCAGTTGCCTGACCACTTGCATGTAAAGGTCAAACTGGCGGCGGGTGTAGGCTTTGTCGGCCCGGTCGGCGACGGCAAAGTGAGTGAAGAGGCCCTCCAGTTTCAATCCCGGCAACTCTGATATACGTCTGACGAAAGGGAGCACCTCATCGGGCAAAAGCCCAAAGCGGCCCATGCCCGTGTCCACTTTAATGTGGATAGGGGTGACCTTGCCCTGCCGGTCCGACATAGCCGAGAGGGCCAGCGCCCCTTCCACGGTGGTGACCGTCGGCGTCAGGTCCCAGCGGACGATGGTCTCCGCTTCATTGGGGAGACTGTAGCCCAGGATGAGGATGGGGGCGGTGAGGCCAGCCTGGCGCAGTTCCACCCCTTCGAGGGCGCGGTTGACGGCCAAGCGACTGGCTCCGTTCTCCAGGGCCGTCCTGGCCACCGGTACTGCACCGTGGCCGTAGGCGTTGGCCTTGACCACAGCCATCAACTCTGTCTCTTCGCCCACGCACTCCTTCAGTCCGCGGGCGTTGTAGGCGATGGCGTCCAGGTTCACCTCCGCCCAGGTCAGAAGATTCTGGCTTTTCATTGTCTATATCTCCAACAGAAAGAGGCCGACTCGGACAATCGGCCTCTTTCCACGTTCCCGCCACTTCTAAAGGCTCTTGAGTTTCTCCGTGAGCTTGGGCACCACCTCGTACAGGTCCCCCACGATCCCATAGTCGGACATGGCGAAGATGGGCGCGTTTTCGTCTTTGTTGATGGCCACTGTTATCCTGGCCCCTCTGATGCCCACCGTGTACTGAATCTGCCCGGAGATGCCCACAGAGACGCACAGGCGCGGGCTGACTTTCTTTCCCGACAGCCCCACCAGCCGCTCTTCAGAGAGCCATTCCCAATCAGTGCACAAGGACTTGGTGCAGCCCAACTCAGCACCAAGGGTCTTGGCCAATTCTTCAACGATCCCCAGGTCTTCCTTCTTCTCCAGTCCCCTCCCGATGCAGACAATGGCCTCCGCTTCCTCCAGGTTGACGGTTTCGCCTGCTTTCTCTCTCCTTTCGAGGATACGGGTGCGAGGCTCTTTCAAGTCCAGGGCTACGTCCACCACTTCTCCCTGCTTCGCCTCCTTGGCCCCCAGTTCAAAGGTCTTGGGCATCACAGCGATCACCTTCTGCGGGGTTTTGATGGTTTCCGAAGAGACGGTGTTGCCTCCCAGGGCGTATCTGTCCGCCACCAATTTCCCGTCTTCCACTCTGACGTCGTTGGCGTCGGTGATGCAGCCGGCACCCAGCTTCTGGGCCACGCGGGGAGCCAATTCTTTCCCGCGTTTGGTGGAACCTACGAGCAGGACTTCGGTGCCGTTTTTCTGGGCAATCTGGTACAGGGCCTCGGCGTAGACCTCGGCGGTGAAATCGGCCAGGGCCGCATCTTCGCTCACGTAAACTTTGTCTGCGCCGTAGGCGAAATACTCGTCCGCTTTGCCGGCGGCGCCTTTGCCCAGAAGGGCAGCGGCCAGGTTCATGCCCAGCGCGTCCTTGAACTCCTTGCCCTTGGAGACGAGCTCAAAGGCGACATCATCTTTTTCACAAAACACCAGGATCTCTGCCATGATTACCTCCCTAAAACTCCTTCCTTGGTGAGGGCGTCAACGAGACCGTCAACTATCTCGTCGAGTTCACCGCTGAAAATGACTTGCTTTCTTTCTTCCTCTGGGGCAAGGTTGCTGAGCACCTCGACGGCGGCGCCTTTTTCCCCAACTTCCTCCTCTGCCAGGCCAAGGTCGGCCGGTGTCCACTCCTGCACCGGCTTGCGCGCGGCCTGGAGGATCTGCCGCAAGGACGCCAAGCGAGGTTCGTTGATCTCGGCGGCCACCGTGACCACGGCCGGCAGATCGGCCTCCACGACCTCAAAACTCTCCTCCATGTTCCTGACAGCCTGGATTTTGCCGTCTTTGACTTCCAGCTCCCGGACGTAGGTGATCTGAGGGAGATCGAGCATTTCGGCCAGTCTCGGCCCCACCTGGCCGGAGTAGCTGTCTGTGGAACCTTCCCCGCAGAGGATGAGGTCGTACTCTCCGATTTTCTGGATGGCTTTGGCCAGGGCTTTGGCCGTGGCCACCGTGTCCGAACCGGCGAAGGCCGGGTCCATGAGAAGGACAGCCTCGTCAGCTCCGACGGCCAGGGCCTCCTTGATGCCATCCTTCAACTTGGCCGGCCCCAGGGCCAAGGCCGTTATCTTGGCCTCCCCCACCTTCTCCTTGATGCGGACCGCCTCCTCCAGGGCGTTCTTATCCATGTCCCCGAAGATCAGCGGGGCTCCTTCCAGAATGGGCTTTCGCTCCTTGATCCTGATTTGCTGCAAATCTGGAATCTGCTTCAGGCACACGATTATGTTCATGCTTGTACCACCTTTCTATAGTTGATTGTCACTTGACAGTCGTATAGATTACTATGAAGTTATCGGAGAGAATACATCGTGTGAAATTAGACTCTATCCCTCAAGCTGTCCGGACTCTGACTCGACCGGGTTCCACAATCGCCAGTTTGCCAGGCATCTGAGAGACAAGTTCTTCCTGCCGTAGAAAGCTCTCCAGCAAGTTGAGAATGAAAGATGCAGTCGCTGTTCTCGGGAGCTTGAGAACAACCAATCCGGCATACTTCTCAGGTGGGTAGTTGCGAATATCCGAAAAGTCAAAGTCGCCTGTCACAAGGCATAAGCCCTCGCTCTGAGCATAAGCCGCAATACGGGGATCTTTAGCTCCCCGAAGGCCAATATCGCGCACATCAACTGCCTCATGTCCATACCGCCGTAGCAGATCATCCGTCGAGCGAGGAAGATCCTCATCAACCAGGAAGCGCATAGTCGTATCCTTCTTGCCTCGGCAAAGGATGAAACTGCTCTGCCTCGATCAACTCGGTGGCGTAACTAAGAGCGGCCCAAATGTCTTCTTCAGTCACTTCGTACTCTCGCATGATATCCTCTTTCGTCATGCCACCGGCGAGCCCTCCAACGATGCGTGTGATGGGGACCCGCGTGCCACGAATCACTGGCTTGCCATGTTGTATCTCCGGATCTATGACAATTCGCTCGTCCATATCTTCACCCTCCTACACTTTTGGGTGTCGGTATCTGCAAAAACGCGAGGGCCTATATCTTCAAGAAGCTGAAGGCATCTCTAATAGTATCCATATTCAACAAATTGCCCCTGAGTTCCTGCAAGACGGTGGTGGATAGCTTCTGCTTGGGTTGCTCGTCTACCCACATCAGCTTCTCGAATAAATCGCAGAAGACCTGGGGGTACAGGTTGAAGAGTCTGGGGTTCTCCAGAATGTTGAGAACGTTGCTGAATGTTTGCAACTCTTTGTAGATAAAGCTGTCTTTGACCAACTGTTCATAGTAGGACAGGGTGGAAGCGGAAAAGTCGTTCTGCTCTCTGGCCTGTTTGATGGCCTGGGCAGCCATAGCTCCCGAAGCCAGAGCATACTCCATCCCTCTCACCGTCATGAGCATGTTCAACCCGAACCCGGCTGCATCTCCCACCACCAGGATGCCGTCGCCAAAGAGTCTGGGCATGGCGTGTATCCCACCCTCGGTGATCACGTGGGCCGAGTATTCTACGACCTCTCCTCCTTCGATAAGCACTCGTATCTCAGGGCGCTGCTTGAAATCCTCCATCATCTGGTGCACTTCGAGCTTGGGCTCTTTCTCCATCAGAGCCTCGATACCCACCACCAAACCCAGGGAGATGCTCTCCAGGTTGGTGTACAAAAATCCCCCGCCCATCATCCCCTGGGTCAGGGCCCCGAAGAACAGTTGGGCCAAGCCCTGGTCGCCCTCCAGGTTGAATCTGTCTTCGATGGTCTGGCGGGGGAGTTCGATGATTTCTTTGATGCTGACGGCATAGTGTTTTGGCTCCCGCCCTTTCCGCAAACCGGCCTTCTCGGCCATCAGCGAGAGGACCCCATCGGCAGCGACGACCACGTCAGCGTAGATCTCATCGCCGTCGGCCACGATGCCGGCCACCCGACCATCCTGAAACACCAGGTCATCTACCTTGCTCTTGGGAATGACAAAGGCCCCCTTTTCGGCTACCTTGTCGCCAAACCAGCGGTCGAATTTGGCCCGCAGGATAGTATAACTGTGATAGGGTTCCTGATCGAATCTGTCGCTCCTGAGTTCCACTGTGGTGGACGACGATTCGGCCATCATGGTCAACTTTTCTCTGACCACGTGCCGCTCCAACGGCGCTTCGTCCCAGAGGTCGGGGAAGAGGTCTCTGATGGGGTTTAGATAGATCCTCCCGCCGGTTACGTTCTTGCTACCAGGGAAATCTCCCTTTTCAGCCACCAAAATCTCCAGACCCTCGTCGGCCAAACAATAGGCTGTAGCCAGCCCGGCCAGCCCGGCTCCTACGATGACGACGTCCATTTTCTCCATGAAATTATCTCTCCCCTACCCTAATTTATTTAAGGGGCAGCGCCCTTGCTGCCCCTTATCCGATGAAGACGGGTCAAGCCATCTTCGTTTCTGAAGCGGCACCCTCTCGGGAGCCAACTCTGCGCCAGGGTCAAATCTTTGGCTTGACAGACTAGTGTCCTGCTTGTGTGCCTCGATATGGCACAGCCTCATCACCGATCCAGTCACGGGCGATGATGATCTTCATGACGTGATAGCCACCCTCAGCGCCGACCACGTATGACATCGCACCCCTCAGGCACATCTCCAGAGGAGTGTCTTTGGTGTAGCCGAAGCCGCCGTGGTACATCATCCCGTGCTTGGCAACGTCCACGCAGAGCATCGGAGCGTGAGCTTTGCACATGGCCACAGCCTTGTTGATGTCCCTGTAGGTGATGCTGGTGTTGCCCTGGTTGAACTGGTCAACCATCCAGGCGGCCTTGTGGAGCATCAGCTTCAGCATCTCCAACTTGGCGTAGTCATCGGCAATCTCAAAAGAAATGGCCTCGAAATTGGCCAGCGGCCGGCCAAAGAGGACCCTCTGCTTGACGTAGTCACGGCTGATCTCCAGGCACTTCTCCGCGCCACCCAGGCAGGCAGCAGCCACCACGATGCGGGCCACGTTAAAGCCCTCCATGTTGACGTAAAAGCCTTTGTTCTCCTCGCCCAGGATGTACTTCTTGGGAATTTCCACGTCCTTGTAAACGAACCCTCCGGTGGAGAGACCCATGCGCCCCATGTCGCTATATGTGCTATAACTCGTCCCCGGCGCATTGGCGGGGAAGTAGGCGAAGGTAGCGCCCTTGTAGCCCAACTCTGGAGCAGTCTTGAAGAGAGTGAGGTGCCCCCCTCCTCTCTCTGTGGCTTCTCTCACCCCACTGATGTAAGCCTTCTCGCCGTTTACCACCCAATGATCGCCTTTGTCCACACCTACTGTCTTGATGTTGGCCAGGTCAGAACCGCCGCCGGGCTCGGTGGTGTTGATACCCAGGAACCACTCGCCAGAAGCTACCTTGGGCAGGATTTCCTCCTTGGCTTCCTTGGTACCGTACTTGACCATGAGCATGGACCAGCCAATGCACAGCAGGGTGTAGACGGGCAGGGACATACTCAGTTCACCCCGGGCCAACTCATGGATAGTGATCATGGCATATTGCATTTCCTCGCCGGGCATGGCCATGCCCCCGTACTCTTCTGGAATAGTGACTCCGAAGATACCCAGGTCGGCCATCTTTTGGATGATCTCATCAGGTATCCTATGCCATTCTTCGTCTATTTTCCTGGCGATAGGCTCCAGCTCTCCCTCAGCAAATTCCCTGACTGTGTTCTTCCACAATTGCTGCTCGGGGGTCAACTCGAAATCCATGTCAATTCTACCTCCTTAATTATTTTGTAGCCCGCCTTCGATAGTACAGGGGAAAGCCCAGCTTTCGCCCTCCGCCGCCTTTGGCGCCGACTGCGCTCGCCGTTGAGCAGTGTAGGCGGGCCATTTGAGCGAGCTTTCACAATTATAGCATAGGTCGCTGTCTGCTGTCAAACTTTTACTTTCTCCGCAACCCTCGAGGCCTCTTTCACGGTCAGACACCGGTCAGTAGACCAGGCTTGACAAAGTTCGGGTACCAAGTTATCATCAGGGAGCAGGCTCAGAGGTGGGGCAGTAACTAATCGCAATAGAGGGGGAATCATGAAAAAGATTGCTGACTTGGCCAAAATGATGCGGGCCAAGCGTGAGTCGGGCTCTCACCCTTACGTGTTGGTCCTGGGGGCCGGGGCATCGGTTTCATCCGGCACCAGCCTCAACCGGGCCGTCGTCGAGCGCGTCGTCGGAACCTACGACCTGAAAGCTTTCGACGAGTATCTGGCCCAATGCAGCGATGATGAACGGTTCGCCATCCTGCGTGACCTGGTCGAGGGCACATTGCCCTCGGAGGGGTATCGCTGTTTGGCAGAGCTCATCCAGGCTGGCTATTTCAACGTCATTCTCTCCACCAACTTTGATCCGCTGTTGGAGGATGCCATCACGGGGCTGCAAATGCGCCGCCGCGATTACGTCTTCCTGGTGCACGGCGTGATGGAGCCCGATTTTATCGCCGACCATCTGGACAACCCCGTCCCCCGGGTCAAGCTCCTGAAACTGCACGGTGATTTGTTCTACCGCAAGTTCTACTACACCGGTGAGGAGATTGCTCGCTTCCCACCCTCGATCAACCGTGCTCTGGAGACTTATCTCAACCGCCGTGACATCCTCATCGTGGGGCATAGTATGCGCGATACCGACATTAACCGTTGTCTGAAGACCAGGGGCAGTTCCATTTGGTACGTGGGACCTGACCCGCCCTCCGGTGAGATTGCCCAGTTCATGAAGGCGCGGAGATCCGAGGGCAATTTTATCTCCGGCGACGAGGGCTATTTCGATCCCTTCTTCACTCGACTCCGGGCGGCCCTTTTGGGCGGCACGGCCGAGGCCAGAGTTGATGAGATCGGGCAGTCCATCTTCAGCGTTAGTCCAGAAGGTGGACAACCGGTGGGGTCCGGCTTTCTGCTGGGAGATACGGGTTTGCTGGTGACCGATTCTTCGATCCTGGCAGGGCTGGGGCAGGGATTCGCGCTGGGAGTCAGGGCCGAGGTTCGTCCTTTTACCGGTGGCCCTCGGCGCCGGGCGGAGTTGGTGGTGTCGCCAGAGATGGTGTTAGACTATGCCGTGTTCAGGGTTCCAGGCATACCGGAGGTCTCGCCTCTTGAACTGGCCGATGAGTTGCCTGCCGTCGGCGAGCCGGTGACGGCCTGCATATCTGTGGGTGAGACCCAGGGCTTTCACGACGGCACCGTGACAGGCGTCAATTGCAGCGTCCCCATGCAGATGGGCGACGGTCGGATCGAGACCATCCCCAATCTCATCGAGACGGACATCAAGGTGGGCCCGGGGGCGTGCGGCTCTCCACTGGTCGGTAGGGATGGGCGTGTCGTGGGCGTACTGGTCGCCGGCAATGGTCGTAGCTACGCCCTCACCTCGCTGCGGTTGAGGCAAATGCTAAATCGTGTCGGTTTGTTGCCCAGGTGAATTCCTCCCCCCGTGACGGGGGTAGGTCAGGGGGCAGGCAAGGGGTAAAGCACCTCCGTGGGCACGGCCTCTTTCTCGCCAGAGGGGGTAACCCAATACAGGCTGACCCCGCTGAATTCCCCATCCTGGTAAGAATACTTTATTTCGATCTCGTGCCAGCCCTCTTCCAGATTCACTTGAGTCTCCTTGGTGGAGAGGATGTAGGGTTGGCCTGGCTCCTCCAGCACCTTGCGACCATCTATGTGAAGCGTTGTCCCCCCACTCCAGGACCTTGCCTGAAAGGCATAATCTCCCTCACTCATCAGGTAGAGATAGCCCGTCCACTTTACGCTGTAAGGCTGGCCTCGTAGATTGGGGCTGGGGCGACCATCCCACAGAGAGGGGACGCAAGTGAGGAGGACCAGGGGGTCAATGCGTTTGAAAAGAGGCTCTCCGGCCCACTCCCGACCGCGATAATAGCTGCCTATCAGGCCGTTGACGGGAGCGACGGTAGAGAGAGCATGGGAAGGGATAATCTCCCTCTCCTCTCCCGGCGGGTGCCAATATAACCTTATCGCTCCCCTCTCCCCTTCTGTTGCGTAGCGCACTCTGAGCCGGTGCCAACCCATCGCCAGAATGGCTCTGCCCTCCCCTTCGCCTTCAATCAGGAGAGAGTTGTCGAGATAAAGCCACGACTTTCCCTCGGATTCGACGGCAAAGATGTACTCGCCGTAAAGAGGGGCATAGAGCGCACCATCCCACTGGACGCTGAAAGGAGAGGGGATAGGTGGGTGACTGAAATCGAAGGAAATCGTCGCCTCTTTCCTGGTGAGGACAGGTCTGCCGGCCCAATCCGGCCCAGAGTAGTAGCGGCCTGTGAGTCCCCGCTGCGCTTCCACCTCCTCCCGTTGAACCAGACATGAGGCAAAGGTGTAGCGGTCATAATCACCGTGGAAGATCTGGACCTGGCTTGTCGGATAGATGTGGCGAACGAGGGCCGCGAGGGCTTGAACGTCGTAAGGAGCGCCAAAAATGTAAGCGACGTCGGCCTGGGCGGAGTCACGGCTGGGGAGCATCTCGGTGATGTCTGCCCCTCGCCGTCCCTGAGGGTCTCCGGCCATCCAGGCGAAATCATGGCCCGGCACATAAAAAGGGAAATCGGCCAAGAGATAAACGTAGTAACCTTTTCCCAATGAACCGATGTGCTCAGCGATAGCGGCAACGTCCCTCAGAAACTCCCGGCGCACCTCTGGGGCATTGATCTGCTCGTTGAAAAAGGTGTCATAATTTGACCGGAGAGCCAAGAAGAGCAGGACCTCCAGGAGGACAACGGCCACAAAATCTTTCGCTTCTTCACTCAGCCGGGGGATGCGTTCGACCTCGCGCCAGGCCCAGTCGAGGGTGACGCAGGCAAAGATGTAGACCACAGGTATCACGATGAAAATGCGATGGCTGCGGAAGGCGTCTACCAGAACTCCGCCGCCGATCATGGTGAAGAAGAACCAAATGAGGAAAAAAAAGTTCTCCCCCCGCCAGAAGTAAAAGAGACAATATCCCAAACCCAGGGCGAACAGCACGGCGGTAAAGGGGTCCAGCATGGGCGCTCTCGGCAGGTTGATGCCCCCCCACCCTTCCCCCTTATAGTTGAAGAACAAAAACACCTCCTGGATTCTGGAGCCCAAATTCCCCAGATGGTCGGACCTGTCGGGGGCGAAGAGGATAGGCATGACGCTGGTGAACCGCTCCATGAAAGCTGCTTGTGGGGCCCGCCTGACGATGGCAATGAGAGGGATGGCAAACAAGAGGGCTGTGGCCAGAAAGACCAGCGGGGCCTGATAGTTTTCGTCAAGGGCCGCCTGGATTTTCCGCCAATTTATGGACCGGGGTGAAGGGGGGAAGCCCCAGGTGGAAGCGAGTCTGGCAAAGAAAAGAGTGAGGATGATCAGAGGAACAACCCGAGAGGAGGCGTGGCTATAAAGCCCCAGGCTCATGGCCATGCCTGCCCAGGCAAAGTTCGCCTTTCCCCCGGTGCGCATCCCTCGAAAGAGGAAGTAGAAACACAAAAGCGCGAGGAGAGCGGCCGGTGTGGAAGGTAGAACAAGGCGGGTGAAACTTATGTGCCAGCGGGAGACGGCCAGGAGAAAGGTGCCCCCCAGGGCGATCCTCGGGCTGAAAAGGTCCCTCACGAAAAGGTAGAAGGGGACCAACATGGCGAAGCCCATCAGGATAAAAGGCAAGCGGAGGGCCAAGACACTCTCGCCAAAGACAAGAAATGAAAGTGCTGGTAGATAGACGGAGAAGGGAAACTGCCAGGGATGAGCGCGGCCTCGAAGGAATTCGTGAGCGTCTTTACCCATCTGGGCCTCGTCGTTCCAGGAGATGCCGCCCGGCGGGGGGTAGTAATTCAGGCGGTGAAGGCGCAGAAAGAGCCCGACGAGAAGGATTATTCCCAGCAAGAGGAGTTCGACTCTGTTGCGCTTCAGCGCCTGCCACGTTTCGGCCAGCGAATCCCTGAACCCCCGGCCTTCGAGGAGGGAGAAGGCGTAGGAGGCGAGAACCAATCCCGCCCCGTACAGGAGCGATGCCCAGCCTAGATATGCCCAATCACGGCTCAGGTAAAAAGCGGCACAACCGCTCAGGGCCACTGCAACCGTCAGGCAGACGAGGCCCCTCCGCTTCATTCCTTGAGATGGCTTCGGGGTAGCGGCTCTCCTTTCCCTGGAAGGCGATTCCTCCCGCCACCGCAGGCCCCAAACCACCATGATGGCCAGGGCGTAGAGGATCAGGGCTTCATAGAAATGGATGCGTTTGACGAAAAAGGCCTGGGCGATGGCTGCCAATCCAAAGGCCAGGGTCATCAGGACAAAGTTTGCCAAGACGACCTCCCAATGCAATCGCGGCTGAGTGGGCTGGAGGACCTATTCCCCGCCCCGCAGCACGAACTTTTGCACCCGATGGTTCAAAGTGTCGGCTACATAGACGTTGCCGGCCCGATCCACTGTCAGGCCTACCGGAATGCGAAATTGCCCGGCGGCTGTGCCATAGCTGCCCCACCGGCCCAGGAGTGTCCCATCGGGAGAGTAGCGTTGGATTTGGTGTTGCTCCGGTGCAGTTATCAGGAGGGATCCGTCGGGGGCCAGAGCCAGGTGGGGGCCATTGTAAGTACCGGCTTTGGGAATGGGCCACTCGGCCCGGTAGCCACCCCAGTAATCCAGATGCTGCACCCGCTGGTTGCTGGTGTCCGCCACATAAAGGGTGCCCTGGCCGTCCAGGGCTACGTCTGTGGGCTCCAGGAATTCGCCTGGACCTCCCCCTTTCCGCCCGAACTGGCCCAGGCGCTCGCCAGCGGTGTTGTAGACGACCACCCGGCACCCCCCTGTGTCGGCCACATAGAGTCTGTCGGCCTCGTCAATGGCCAGACCTCGGGGGTGGAAGAAACGGGCGTCGGGCCCGGCAAAGCGCCCCAGGGGGGTACCATCGGCGCTGAAGCGATAGATCCAACCCGGCTCAGAATCGAGGACATAGAGGTCGCCCCGACTGTCAACGACTAGAGCCAATGGCTCCACAAACTCGTCCTTCCCGCCGTTCCAACCGGTGATAAATTGCCCCTCGCTGTCAAAAACCTGGACCCGACGGTTGCCTGTGTCGGCCACATAGAGGTGGCCTTCTGCATCTACGGCAACGTCACGGGGCTCATTGAACTCGCCCGGAGCGGTCCCCCGGCTGCCCCAAACGGCGACAAGGTCGAGGCTCAGTTCGCCCAACTCGACCGGGGCTGTAGGCGGTGGAGGCGGGAGAACCTGCGTATAGCTGCCCTGAGGTGGGTAGAGATTCTGCGAGGGAATAATCTCACGGCTCTGGCCAGGCGGTGTCCAGTACAGATTGATGTGAGAGTGGCTGCTGCGGTCGGTGTAGCGCAGGCGGATGTCGTGGAGGCCCGCTGTAAGTTCCGCAGAGTTTTCACGGTAAACGTTGGGCTGGGTGGCTTCAACCACCAGACGGCCATCTATGTACAGGTGGGAATCGTCAATGGATTCCAGGCCGAAGGCGTAGACACCGCTGCTGGGGATGGAAATCACCCCTTGCCATTCCACAGTGTAGGGCCGAGGCAAAGGAGTGATGTGAAAATACATGGCCAATGTGGGGTCAATCCGGGCCAGGGCTGGAGGCCCAGCCCAGTCGAGGTTCTGGTAATAATATCCCAGGAGGCCGTTGTTGGTCACCGGCGGCCTGTAAAGAGCCCAGGTGGGGATGACGGTTTCTTCCTCGCCGGGTGGGCGCCACCGAAGCCTCAAGCGCCCTTCAGCCCCCACAGCTCGGACACGCAAGGCGTGATTGCCTTTGGCCAGGGTGACCTCCTGAGCCATTGTCCCGGTGCCCCCCAGGAGCAGGTTCTCGTCCAGGTACAATTGCGCCTTGGCCGGTGCTTCCAACCGCAGAAGATAAGGCCCATAGTGAGGGATATAGAGCACACCCTGCCACTCCACGCTGAAGGGCTTGACCCTTTGACAGGGCTCAGGACAGGACTCAGGACGAGCCCAGGGAGCATCCTCGGGCCATTTCAAATCCAGGCTCTTTTCCCAACGGGTCAGAACTGCTTCTCCTTCCCACTTCTCATTCTGGTAATAGTAGGCCATCAGACCTTGGATGCTTTTCAGATCATCACCTGTCAAGCGGATGGTGTAAAGTACCGGTGGGCCGCCGAAGGGAGGGTGTATTTCCTCGAAAGCAGCGTTGGGATAGTAGCGTTTGGCCTCCAAAAAGTCCGAGCGTTTTTGGGCATCGAGCAAGATGAGCAATGGCCTGTCGCCCGGTTCGCGAATTGGCAGGTTGTCTGAGGTGTCCCACCTCTTATAACTGGTCACGTTAGGAGCAATGAAACGTATAGTGGGGTGCTGGTAGTAGAGGGAGGTCACGTAAAAGTCGTAGCGACCGGCCGCAGCTTTCATGGCCCGGGCAGTCAGGGTTTCGGGCGTGGAGAAGGCATTCCAGGCGGCGAAATCACGCGCCTGGCGGTGAAAGTAGGTGTGAAAGTTGGCATACCCGATCCAGGCCAGGAGGACGACCAAGGCCCCGTTGAAATATCTGACTCCTCTGGGTGCCCAATCTCGGCCGAATGCCTTCTCCAGTTGGCTGAGGACCACACAGGCCAATACATAGGCCACCGGCAGGGTGCCAATGGCCCGCAGCGATTGGGGCGCTTCAAAGTCAAGGGAGAAAACGCCTCCACAGAGCATCACCATAAACCACACGAGCAACAGAAAGTACCTGGGTTTCCGCCAGTGGTAGAGACTGTAGCCCAGGCCGATGAGAAATAGGACGGAGGTGGCGAAATCGAGCATGGGCTCGCCGGGCAGATTATGTCTGCCGTTCGGATCGCCTCGATAGTTGAACATCAAGAGGTGTTTGCGGAGGTTGTCATCTACTGCTTTCCAGCCAGGTTGGTTTATTTCTTTGTTAAAGATGGAGGTCTTGCGTGTGCGCGCCAGGAACGTATCGGTGTGCCGGCAGGCAAACTGTAGCACCGGAGCCACGGCCAGAAGGGCTGCCAGAGCAAAGATGGCCAGATAGCGATAGTATTCCCGGAAAAAGCCCCGGCACGTGGCCATCTGGTAGAGCAGGAAGAGGGCGATCACCCCGGGGAAAAGGCGATAGGGGGCGTAGAAGCAAAGACCCAACCCCAGGAACAGCCCTCCCCAGGCGAAATCCTGGATGGCTTTGCGCCGCAGCCCTTTGAGCAGGAAATAGACGACGACCAACTCGAAGAAAGGAGTGGTCACACCGTGCAAACCGATCCGGCTGAAATTGACGTCCCAGCGGGAGACGGCCAGGAAGAAGGCCAAGGCGAGGGCCAGCCTCCGGTTAAAAAACTCGCGGCCCATGAGATAGGCGACCACCACCGTCGCCAGGCCAAAGGTCACCGTGACAGCACGGATGGCCAGGGTGTTGGCCACCCCTGAGAGCTTGAAGGAGAGGGCGATGAGAAAGACAAAGTGAGCCGGCAGGTTGGTAGACTCGATGTAGATGGGACGATAGTAAGGATCCCGTAGAATCTGCAAAGCCCATAGGCCATTGTCGGCCTCGTCGTACCAGGTGCCAAAGGGAAGGGTAGTGAACTGATAGAGGCGCATAAAGGCCCCAATGAGCAGGATGACAGCCAGGAGGATCACTTCCCAATTGAGGGAGACGATAATCGTGGAAGGTGGCGAGTGGGGAGCGGAGGACGTCTGAGCGCGGCTTCCTGCCCAGGCGTAGGAAGCGCCGATGAAGAAGACCAGGCTGGCCAGATGGAGATACCAGGCTTCAGGCGAGCCGCCAAGCTGTCCGAAAGAATGCAGAGAGAGCACACTACACAGCGCGGCCAGAAGGAAAAGGGCGATGCCCAGACGCAGCAACCAGGGGTTTCGACGCGCCGGACTCGATACGCCTTCGGCTAGCTGACCCAAGTCGCTACTCGGCCCAGAGGGCATTGGGGGCTTTGCCGGCGGCTCAACTCCCACTGCTGAGCGCGGAAGGGCGGAAGGGCGAAAATCCCAGGAGCGGCCGGCATAGATGAAGGCTATGATAGCCACTCCGTAGAGAATGAGGGCGTCGCCAAGCTCCCTGGCAACGAAACGGCCCTGGGCGATGGCACCCAGGGCCACTGCCCCTAGAGCCAGAACCAAGTTGGTGAGCTTCCGTCGTTCTTGCATGATCGCCTGTAGAGGCCCGAGAGGTTTCCTTATGAAACCCATCAGGTCTGTCAAAAGTCCTGCTCTAATGATAGGCAAAAGGGGCAGTTTTGTCAAGAGTTGGTGCCCATCGCCGTCAAGTGGACAAAAGTACGAAGCCTCACCCGAAGGCTTACGTGCTTTGTACACTATCCCACCGGCTCAATGAGATAACAAGCGATTCAGCCCTGAAGCAACGCTGTCTCGATCTCCCGGATCAAGAAGGTGAGATTGGGAGACGTAAAACTCAGACCAGGCGCAGGGATGCGGTGGTGTTTAATGTCAGGTGGGACATGCTTGTGGTGAGGGGCCGTGCTGGCCAGCGTCGGATCGTCTGGATGCGGCTGTGAGTCGTACCAGTACAGTTTCTCGCCGCCATGCCAGACTTCGTAGCTGTAGCCTTCGAGGTTCAGAGGGCCGGTGTCCCAGGTCAGACGCTCGTATATAACCAGGCGATGACCGCTGGCGAGAATGATCTCGCCGCTTAGCTCGGCGAACAACCGACCGCGCCGGGCAATGACCAGCGTCGAGCGGATAATTTGAGGGAACAACTGTTGCAGTGTGTAAACGAATCTCTCGTAATCACGCAGGGATTGGAATGGGTTCATGGCGCGCGGTCTTTTCAATCAACCGGGAAAACGATTTGGCTTCGGCTTTGAGTAATTGAATGGCGGCCTGATATTGTTCGCGCCGGCGCAGCCAGACCTTGTACGCGCTAGCCCAAGCGGTCCAATCCCGTACCCACGCTTCATCTGGGGGCTCTTCGCCACTCACATAAGACTCATAAAAGGTCTCAGAAAGGATACCATACTTGCGCTCATAGGTGCGCATCTCGTCTTCGAGGGCATAGATGTCTTGAAGAACATCGTCAAGGGTCATGGCACTTCTCCAGACTTGTCACGGAATCCTAATTCTATTATAGCTTAGGTGGGAACATAATACAAGTCAACACAACTGCTCCGATCAAATCTGGTCCAACCTCTTGTCAACCCGCTGCCTAAAGCCACCGACACTTCTTGGATATACCCCCTGCGGCAGAGACGCGGCCTTTTCATCACATAGCGTAGGGTCTCGATGGTGGTAGCTACTCGCCAAGCGGCCCGAATTTCATCACCCGGTTGTTGGCCGAGTCGGCGAT
>JAOZOT010000819.1 GCA_029933115.1 Anaerolineae bacterium
CGTTCCGCCCCCAGGCGCCCGGCCAGGTAGTTGACCGCCAGATTTTCCTCCGAGGTCAGGGACCCATCCAGCCATTTGTATCCTTTGGCGAACACGACCTTGAGGGTTTCCAGGTAGAGCAGGGCATCAATACCCTGCCGCCGATACTCCTCCAGAATGCCCATCAATTTGAAGGTAACGACGTCAATGCGGCGTTTGTACCACCACAGCTTGAGCCAGCCCACAGGGAAGAGCCGCCCATTGAGGTGGATCAGGACGCGGTTAATATCGGGTATGGAAACGCAGAAGCCGATGGGCCGCCCCTCCTTCTCGGCGAAGAGGACCAGGTCAGGGTCCAGGAAGGGACGCATCCCGTCAGCCAGGCGACGGAACTGAGCCCGGCTCATGGGCACGTGATCGCGCAGGTGGGTAAGGGTGGTATCAAAGAGGTAATGAGCTGTGGCCACCTCTTCTTCCCAATTCTCCATGCGAATCTTGCGGATGGTGACGCCGCTGCGCCGGCGGGCCGCATCGGCCACCCGCAGGAGTTCGGGGGGGATCTTCTCCAGCTCGGCACCAATTTGCGAGCGGAAGGCACGCCAGGCATAGTCATCTACGAATTTTTCCATGCCATAATGTTCGAGGAAAGTCTTGTAGTAGGGTGGCGTGTGCGCGGCCAGCATGACAGGTGGGCAGTCAGCGCCATCAATGAGTACACCGGGAGTGTCGTTGTGAGTGAAGTTGGTGGGGCCGCGCAGGATGGTCATGCCCCGCGCCTTCACCCACCGGCGAGCGGTATCCAGCAGGCGCTCGGCCACAGCGTAATCCTCGATGACCTCGAAAAAGCCGAACCCTCCCACCTTCTCGTTGAAATGCTTGATGTTCAGTTCGTTGACGAAAGGAGCAATCGTCCCCACAACTTCTCGACCGCGCCGGGCCAGGAAAAGGGCCACCTCGGCGTGTTGGTAGAAAGGGTTCTTCTCCGGGTTCAGGTAATCGAGGCGCTCGGAGATCAGAGGAGGGACCCAGTTGGGGTCGCCTTTGTAGACGCGCCAGGGGAACTTGACGAAAGCTAACAGATCACGCCTGGTGGTAACCTCTTGGATGCGGATGGATGATGACATCTCCCTTCTCCTCTTGGAATCGGAGGGTCGGCCGAAGCCTCGACCCCGGCGGGCTCGAATAGAAGTTTCAAAGGTGCGAAAAACAGGCTTGGAGTTTCACGTGCACAAGCCGCCAGATTGAAATCTGCGGCCTG
>JAOZOT010000035.1 GCA_029933115.1 Anaerolineae bacterium
GGTTCGTGATTGATTGTTGACAAACTCATACATGGGGGTTATAATAGAAGTAGTACACAGCTTTGGAGACGGGGTGGCGGTGCAGCCCATGAGCAGGATTCCCAGAGTGATGCCTTGGGCAAAGGGATAGTCAGGTGGTATATCGTCTTACCGGCAACCTTCCATAGGTAGAAAGGAGAGGGAAATGGACATAAAGGTAGTGGATTTGGAATACAAAGAGAGGGATTTTGAGTATGCCAAGTCCAAGTACGGCGTCGCTTTCAGGCGGGCCCAGGTTGCCCCAGGGCAAAAAGTTTACCGTCTAGTGGAGTTGTGGGAGAAGACGGGTCATTCCTCCCTTATCACACAGGTGCTGGATGAGAATGGCCGGCCCATGGCTGGTGTTGATGTGGCCTTCTATTGGCCCGATGCGCCCGATCCTCCCGATCCCCCGACTGAGATTTACCCTCACGATTGGTATCGCAATTTCGTTCACGGTCCTACCAATGTGAATGGAGATGTTGGACCGGGAATGGGACGGGGGGCTTATCATGGGAGGGGGGAGGGAGGCCCTCACGCTGTGTGGGTGCGGGATCCTAATATCCCTAGCGACATCTGTGAGAAGTTGGGGATGCTGGCCGGGACACCCCACGACCATCTGGATCAAAAGTTCATGCTGATGACGGCCGGAGAAGAGCCCGGTGAACACGTACCACCAAAACCAGAGGAGGAGGTGCCCGAAGACTTGCAGGCGCTTGCTCAGGAAGTACAGTCTTTGAAAGAGCGAGTGGCAAGGATAGAGGACAAGTTGGATGGGCTGAAAAAGTTGCTGTAAAATTCCTGCTGTATGGAGGGCTTGCTGAATTCCGTCCCACGGCTAGCAGCGAGGATGAGAGAGGATCTGAAGATCCTCTCTTTTTCATGTAACCTCCGGCCGGAAACCCTGCCGCTTGCGGCGGGGTAGTTTGCTCACTCCACAAGGGCAGTGTGAGAGAGGCTCAGGTGATGTGAGTGTTCGAGTTGTACCTTTGCCTGCACGGGCAGTATAGCACGTTGGGGCCGGCCTTTCGCAATTTGACCCTTCTGGAGAAGAGTGATAAGATTGGAGGGAGAAAATCCCGAGGAGTTTGCGTAATTCTCTTGCGGTACTTCGGGATCCACACGAAATGATATTTCAGCTCATAGACCGCATGTTTGCTTCGTCTTAGAGCACTCATGCTCTAACCGTACCACCGTTTCTTACCTTTGGCAACCGGAAACTCGCTTGGCGGCGAGCCCGCTTTCCTCCCCCCAGCAAGCCGGGGGCATCCAGCGGGGGATTAGTGATTCGATAGACACACAATAGGGCTGCTAGCGACAAAAACAATAATATCCAGAAGCGCTTATCTCTCCATTCCCTCAGAGTGTGCTGGAGCATGTGACAGCCCTCCTTAATCTATCTAAGGTTTTATTTGGATATCATCCATCAAAACCTGAGTCGTCACTTGCCCAATTTGTGAATCCACAACCGGCAGCCGCTCACCCGTCTCAACCAGATACATCCCCATCTCGATCCTGTAATCACCCACAGGGGCATCAGGTGAAATCGGCAGGTCGTATTGGTCCCGCACGATCTCGCCTGTTTGCCACTTGGTCGTGGGATAGAGTCCATCCACCGGTGGGTTGTCTTTTTGCCCCCAGATGCGACCCTCCTTATCAACCAGGTGGATGAAAACAGTGTAGTCTTGCTCCATTTCCGCCAGGCATTGCCAGAAGAGAGTCAAATGGATGCTATCTCCGGGCCTGAAACCGCTCTCCATACTATAACCCAAAAGCCGCACTTTGTCACCCCACATCGCTTCCCTGGGGTGCTCAATATCCAAGCTCTCTAGCGGAGGAGAAGGCCGTCGTGGCACCTCTACCGGCCCTATCAATACGGGCTCTCCCGTATCTGTTTCTAGCGTCTCTGCACTGTATATCTCGACCGGGATAACCTCGATTTGATATTGTCCTGGCGGCGTACCCGGCAATAGCTCCAGTTGGCGAGGATCATAGATGATCTGGCCTTCCCGCCAAGTCCATGTCGGTGAGCCGTCGTGATAAGGGCGGCTATCTTGCTGCCCCCAGATGTGGAAAGCCGGGTTGATTAGCTTGAGATAGATGCCATAATCTCCTCCCACCGGCCGTAATGCTCGCCAGAAGAGGGTGACCTTCAACTGGCCTCCAGAAGCAAGATCGGTCTCATCTACGCGGCCGGCCAAAAGTTGGATCTTGTGGCCAAAAGTAGCAACGGGAGAAACTGAGAGCCCTGGCGGTAGGTAGAGGCGATGTGAGAAAGTCCCAATTTCGACCGCTTCAAACCGGGCTTCTACCCACTGCACATAGGCCGGCAGGCTGTCGAAACGCTCTCTCCAGAAGATGATAGCTGAAGCGTTATACTGCTCGCTAAGGGCGACGAGTTGTTCGGCAGTCAAATAGCCGACATGCAACCTTCTCCAGTCCGCGCCGGTCAGCGTCGGCGGGATATTTCTGCCCGCCAGTAGCACAATCAGAGGGTCATCGGAGATTACGAAATCGCCCGGCGCAGTCACCTGCTCCAGCAGACTGATAGCATCCTCGACCAATCCCTCTGGGGTGTTGGTCCTGGCTATTGCTTTTCGATTCACCTCGGCCACCGCCGGCCAGTTGACCAGATAAAAGGCTACAAGGGCGAGGCCGGCCACGGGCAGGAGTGCGTCTTGCCAACGCCTCTGCCTGACTAGTGCCACCCAGGAATCCCACCCCTCCTGAACCATCACTCCGGCCAGAACCGCCAATGGAGGGACCATAGGGAGCATGTGATGGGCTGTCAGAGGCGCCTGGTTGACCATCATGACGGTAGCCAGAAGGAACCAGGCCGCTGCCGGTAGAGCCTGACGGTAGCGCCGCACCCAACAGGAGAGACCGCCCCCCAAGGCCAATATTAATAGCCCTCGATCTCGCCAGAGATACTCCAGGATTCGCGGCCCCCGCCGGCTATAGTCCACCGGATGGAGCTCCCGGCCCTGCCAATGCAGAGCTACCGCCTGCTTGTACATAGCCTGTGGATCGTAGATCAGCAGGCAAAGCAGAATGGGCAGGCAGAAGGACACAGCCCATAGCGCAAGGTCCAGAGCCATCCCTTTCATCTCTTCTGCTGTGAGTTGCCTTGCCCTGAGAGTGGGAGGATAGAGGTAGCGCAATGCGACCATCAAGACAGGCAAAGGGAGGGCGAAGAGGGTCACCAGCTTTACCAACAGGCTGGCTGCCAGCGTCAAGCCCGATAGAATCAGCCATCCTCTTTGACCGCGGCGCCGGTAGACCGGCAAAGCTAACAGCGAGATGAGGGCCAAGCTGGTGGCAGGCACCTCTGACATGGTCACCCGCGACAGGCGAAAGTATTCGGGGCTGAGGAACAATAGCAGCACCGCCGCCAAGCCGGCTACACGGCCTCTAATCTCATGGGCCAGCAAGGCAGCAGCCAGGAGTCCCAAGGCAGAATAGGCCACGATGACTGCTCGAGCCACCTCCACCGAGCTTCCCCAAACTTTGAAGGCAGCCACAACAGAGAGGGTGAACAGAGGTGGTGAGGGAGAATAGACCTCGGTGTAGAGGGTGTGCCCGGCCGTCACCATCCAGGGCACGGCGATGTAGCCCGCCTCATCATAAAGCCAATCATGAGCCCCAAGATTGCCAACCTGCCAGGCGGACAGGAGCACAATCAAACCCGATAGAACAAGTCCATAAGCTATCTTGCTCTGAGCGGCTTTCCTCAGCAGTTCCAACACTGGCTATCACCTGATCATTACAGGAGGCGACAGGAGAACTCGATTCTGCGGCAATGGACCCTCTTCCCCATGGACCTCCAGCCGCTCTCCCGTCTCGGGCAAGTACATCCCAACTTCAATCCAATACTCGCCGGGAGGTGCATCTGGCGATATAACCAGATTGTACTGGTCGCGCACGATCTCTCCTTTCTCCCACCGGGTTGTAGGATAAAACCCATCCACCGGCGGGTTGTCCTTCTGCCCCCAGATGTTCCCTTCGCTGTCAAGCAAATGGGTGAAGACGGTGTAATCTTCCTCCATTTCCTGCAAAGCTCGCCAGAAAAGGGTCAAGTGGATGCCATCGCCGGGACGGAAGCCGCTTTCAATGTTATAGCCTAACAATTGGACCTTGCCACCCAGATTGGCTTCCACACGATGCTGCATGTCCAGCGCCTCCACGAGCGGCGGCATTCTCGGCGGTACTTCCACCGGCCCAAGCAGGGGGCTCTGACCATCGGCCGGGGTCAGGCTCCGCTGCCGATATGGCTCGTATAGGCTGAGCTCGATTTGATAGACGCCGGGCGGTGTACCTGGCCAGAGTCTGATCTCGTGGTAGCTGGCAAAGACCTCGCCCTCTTGCCATTGGTTGGTGGGCGTACCGCCCCAACTAGGCCGCCCTTCCGCCTGTCCCCACAGATGGTAGACAGCATTGACGAGTTTGAGGTACACTGTGTAATCACCACTGATGGTGCCCAACGCCCGCCAGTAAAGGGTGATCCCTAGTGCATCTTCCTTTTTACTGGATTCCAGGCTGTAGCCCAGAAATTGGATCTCATCCCCAAAATTGACCGGTTGGTGATGCTCGATGGGCAGCAACTCGTCGGGAATGATCTCAGGCATCCGATAGATGCGGGCGTACTCCACCCCGTGGATGCGCACCACATGCTCCGGTTCCAGAGAGCGGAAGTAGCGCACGACCGCCCGACTGGGCATGTTGCGTTGCGCGTGACTGATGTAGAGAACCACATAGCCGGCCTCATGTTTGTAAAGCACGCTCAGCAGGTTGTGCTCGTTGAGGCTCCAGACCCGACCCTTACAAAAGGGTTTGAGCTGGCCGCTGTAGCCGCTGGCGGCTCGTATCTCACCTGGCTGGGCGTTAAGATATGCGGCAACCCGGTCCAGACCCTCTCCCCACCCGACCAGGAGAAAGCGCGGAGCCTGCTGCCCCCCGCCGACTAGAGGGTTGTAATAGGACAGGTAATAGGGATGGTGGGGCAAGCTGAAACCGGCCTGCAAAAAGGCAGCGACGATGAGAGTGGTCGGCCACCAGGCAAGCCGCAG
Organism: Anaerolineae bacterium; assembly: GCA_029933115.1. Classification (GTDB taxonomy): domain Bacteria; phylum Chloroflexota; class Anaerolineae; order E26-bin7; family E26-bin7; genus E26-bin7. The sequence continues at coordinate 5,085 of JAOZOT010000035.1, forward strand.
TCGCGAGAACACCATCGGCCCGAAGTGGCATAAGGCCAGGGCGGTGAGGAGATCAATGACGGGGAAAAGAGGCGAGAGCAAACGGTCGGCTTGGAGTGTTCCCATAGCCATGAGGAACATATAAATCAGAGAATAGAGTAGGAGATACAAAATCGCAAGCCGCCGCTGCCCGGCCACCTCTTTCTTGAACAGGAGAGGCAGAGCCAGTGTTGCTCCTAACAACGTGAGCGGCGTGGCGTGGAAGAGCAGGACGACCGGGTAAAACAGCGGACCAGGGACATCACCGGTCACGCCCATGAAAAAGTTGAAATAGGGACTGCGGGTTGAGCCTTTGAAAACCAGGCTCTCGTTCACCTGTCTCACCACTACGGTAAAGCTACCTATCGGATCGACCCACATGGCCGGCCACGAGAGGCAAAAGACCAGACCGGCCAGACCAACCCACCCAGCCAGGGCCAATGCCAGAGGAAGTACCCGCCCTCGCCAGCGGCCTCCACTGCTGGCCAGATGGAGGAGAGATATCACAACGAGTACGGGTATCAATATGAAAGCCGGCGAGCGGGTGGCGATGGCCAGCCCCCCGGCCAGGGCGGAGAGCAGGAGATAGAGCCCGGACCGCTCCTTCTGGAGGAAAATGAGGAAAGACAGAAGAGCCAGAAACATGAAGATAGCCATGAAAGCATCGAGCACAATCAAGCGCGAGTAGGCCAGGTAAAAAGGGTCCAAAGCCAGCAAAATAGCACTGAGCAGAGCAGTCTTCTCATCAAATAACCTTCGGGTTAACCCATAGACCCCCAGTACACTTAGGGCCGTTATAAAGGCAAAAGGCAACCGTAGGGCAGGCAGAAGACCGGGGTCGAGAGGGTGAAGAGAGAGACCGACGGCGAAATCTTGCAAGCTTACCCCTTTCACGTCCAACCACAGATAGCGGGCCACCAGCCCGAGGGCGCCGGCTAACATGGCCGTCGCGCCAGGGCTGGCTATTTGGTTGGTAGCAGCCCAGTCGGACTTGGACATGGCGACCAGAAAAGTCCGCGCCTGCTCAGCATAGGTCGGCTCATCAACGGTCAGAAACACGCCCAGGTTCAACACCCGAGGTATCAAAGCCAGCAGGAAAAGAAACAGAAGGATGTATAGATTCTTACGTGAAGAAACTGTCCTAATCATGCGGAGTACGGTAAATCCAGGCGTAGTCAATCCCCTTCAGATGTACGACATGTTCTGGCTCCAGGGAACGAAAATAGCGCACTGTATCCTCGTCAGGAGCGTTGCTTTGCACCTGAGGGAGGTAAGACACCACATAATCGCTCAGGAGCCAAGGTATCACATTCCCTGTATCCAGTCCACGCAGGGGTAACGTCTCCCCCAGGTAGAAAGGCGCGAACTCGCTAGTGTACCAGGTCGCTGCACGCGCTCTCGCCGGATTCTCTCGCTCATTTAGATAATGGGCGGCTTGATCTAATCCTTCTCCCCAGCCGACCAGCATCACGCGAGGAGCTAACCATCCTCCTCCAAAGGCCGGGTTGTAATAGGTTAAAAAATAGGGGTAGTGGGGCAAGGCAAATCCAGCTTGTAAGATCAAAGCCACCGCCGGAAGTGCCCAAGGTTTTTTGAGCCTGAGCCCAAATGAACGGGACATCCAACCTGACTTTACCCATTGGACCATCTGGCATAGCCCTTCCGCGGCCATGATCTCCAGCGCCGGGAAGATAGGCAGAAGATAACGATCGTATTTGATGCCGCCCAGACTCATGAAAGCGGTGAACAGGAGCATGTAGAGTAGGAGTATGAATCGTGAATCATGAAGCGTAAAATGCAAAGCGCGAAGCGCGAAGCGTCTGGTCGGGAAGCAGACAGCCATTGCTGCTCCCACAAGAGTCAGCGGCGTAGTGCGAAATAAAAGCGTCACCGGATAGAACAACAGCTTGGCATCCAAGGTGGGTCGCCCCAGGAAGAAATCACCCTGGATGTGGACGTTGGTAGCGGCGGCACTGGCGGATTTCTCCCATACTTTGGCCAGCGCCTTCGCCGGTTCGACCCACATGGCAGGCCAGAGGACGACAAAGGTGAGGGCCGCTATCAGCCCCCACACCAGAAGCCCGCCCAACCAACGTCTTCCTTCCGGCCACCGAGACCGAGGTGAAGCTGCCTGCCGCTGCTCTACATAAGCCATCCACGCTGATAGCAGCACCATGAAAGGGACCAGGAACAGGGAAGTTGCCTTACTCAGAAAGGCCAGGCCGGCACTCAAGCCCGACACGACCAGGTATACAGATGATTGGGATTGCTGTAGATAAACCAGGAAACTCAGAAGCGATAGGGTCATGAAGGTAGCCACCAAAGCATCGTGGTGCAACAGGCGTGAATGGGCCAGGTAAAAAGGATCCAGGGCTACGAGCACGGCGCTAAGGAGGGCTACCTTCTGCCCCCACAGCTTGCCGACAAGGAAGTACAGTGCCACTACAAAAGCTGAAGTCAACAGCACGGTGGGAAAACGTATCGCTACCAGGTAGTCAAGGGCTACCATATCAGTGGGCACCCCCCGCAGGAACTCTAACAGGGATGCCCGGCCGACCGATACTCCATCCGCCCACGCGCCAAGCAGATACTTGCCTGCAAGTCCTGCCACGGCGGTCCACATCGTCGTCACGCCTGGGTGGCCTTTGCGCAAAGTGCCTGCCCAGTCCTGGTAGAGTAAGGCAGCCAAGAACTTTACCGAGCGGCCCAGCCAGCGGCGCTCATCGGGGGTCAAAAAGGTGTTTAGAGCCAGCGCCCGGGGTATCAACGCCAGGACAAACAAGCCGACACCACAGCTTATCTCCAGAACCGGTTCCCTCACCTGTTTTTTCTTCAATTCAAACGTCTCCTGAGATGAGCGGTAGCTCTGCATTTAACCGTGGTTAGACAGGTTGCCCCACTTCAAAGGGGCAAGAGAGGAAAAATGTATGGTTTTTTGGGCGGCGGCTTCGCCGCCGCCCAAAAAACGCTCTAATTTCCTCTTCCTTAGTAGGACTATATCCCACTTGAAACCCCGTCCACGTTTACATGCAGACTTACCAGATAGGCTTGGGCTCGTTAAAAAGAGAGACTTATCGCCGACCTTCCAGTCTGTATAAACCATAGCTGCCCTGGGAGTAGGGCACTTCTGACTCGATGGGGATTACCGGACTGAGTTCGAAGACCGGCTGCAAAACAAGATAATTCTGCACCGTCAGGACCAGCATGGCCTGGGAGGGCAACTGTGGATCCGAGGGCTTCATGACCTGGACAGGATAATCCCACCACCCAATATGGTCTGTGAGCACGGGAGATGCTTCGGCATCTGACAGTTTCATGACTTCAAAGGAGGTGCCATCAAGGGTCAACAGGTAAGCAAGTGCCTTAGAAGCTCTGGAGTCAATAGCATGGCTGACATTCCTGAGCTCCTGATCCAGGTAGATGGGGACATCGCTGTCCCGCACCTCACGTAATTCCGTCACGACATTCAACAGAAGGCGATTGTTCTTGCCGTTTTCCATACACTCTTGATAATAGGCAAACAAGGGTATTAAAGGGTAGAATAGCAGGATCAGATAAGCAAGGAGTGCCGCTGTGAAGGAGATGCGTTTCAATAATGTTTTGGGCCAAATAACAGATGGGACAGCCAGCCTCAGAGCAGGTGAAGATGTTTCCCCTCTGGCAGTGACGCTCAGTACGTCGGCCAACAGGATTGCTATAGCGACATAGCCTGCCAAGAGGAAAGGGAAAGTATAACGGCTGGTGAAAGGAAGAGAGTAGTCTTTGTCGAAATAGGGTGAAATGACCACGGCCGGAACGACCACCGCCAGGGGGAGGCTGTGTCCCTTTCGGAAAGCGTAAAAGAGACCGGCCACTAGCAGGATCCCGTAGCCAACAAGAGGCCAAGGGCTTAACGTCCCCTCCAAGGAGCCGGGGCTCTCCACTGCTCCACCCATCATGCTGGGCAGTTGTATGGCCAGGCCACGCAGGTTGGTCACATAGTCAGACCATGAGTGGCTGTAAGAATATTGATCTGTGCGCCTTTGAAGCCCGGCCAGGGAATGCAGGCGACCGTGGGCGTTGTGCCAAATCATGTTGCTGTAAGTCAGGAGCACCAAAACAACCGCCAAGTAGGGCCAGGGTTGCTTGAGCCACTTCCGTCGGTCGCGCTGCCCCAGGAACCAGACGAGCATGCCTGGGAAGAACATCATAACGGTGGGATGGGTCTGTAGGGCCAGCCCCGCCAGGAAGCCGCTCAGGGCCAGCCCAGGGCCGCTGTTACGCTTGACACCGGCATAGAAAGCAAGCAGCATCAGGGTGGTGAAGAAAGGCGTCGTACAATTTGACCAGGCAACATGGCTGTTCATCATAATGTGCGTAGGAGAAGCAACCATTAGACAGGCCGCTATTAGGCCGGCGAGGCGGCCAGCCATTACTCTCCCAAGCCAGTAAGTTGATACAACTGTGAGGGTACCCAAAATAGCCATGTAGAGACGGGGTAGGCCAATAGTCACCCCAAATACGCGAAAGGCCAGGGCCAGTAGATAGGTGTGGAGAGGACCAACATAGTCTGTGATCCCAATGATAGGCCACCCACCATTTTGATAGACATCGAGGGCTACTCTGACCTCACTGGATTCATCCGTTATCTGGGGGATGAGCATCAGGTATGGCAGACGGGCTGCGAGCGCCACAATCAGAAGCCCCACACTGATCAGCAGATCCGGCCGCCAACGCAGCCAGAGGGAGTTCAGTCTCGTAAAGAGTTGGGAAGGTTCACGTATCATAAAAACGAGGTTCCTGCCCCAGGTCTTCAGGGTCTCCCTCGACTTTACCAATCGTGTTATCAAGGGCTCTCTGTACCCTCTAGCTTCGAGAAGCAGCGCCAATGCATAACCCACCAGGAGAAGGCCCCAGAGGCCAATCGAGAAGCTTGCGACAATGAACTGCCTGACAATGCCAAAACCGAGCAGCGCCAACACAAAAACCCCGCAGGCGAGAGACTTCTTTTGAGACGCTCCCAACCAACGCAAAAGCAAATAGCTAAGGGCAATGGAAAGGGCTCCAATCAGAGAGGCCAACAAGGAGACTTGAAACAGGCGGAGGGGTGAGATGATGGGTTCTACTTCCACAGTGTTCAAGAGTATTCCCAGGGCTCTGTACTCATCACCCGGAGGGAAAAAGGTGTCTGATTTTATTTCTAGCAGGAGGTCCCTGGGTAAGGGGAAGGGAGGTGGGTAGTAAAAAAAACGATGCGCCCAAATCCCGTTCTGCATGGTGAAATCTGCCAGCACCACCCCGTTGGCCGTCAGGGAAACCCTGGGTAAGGGTTGCCCCTCCGGCCGGGCCGCATCAGCCCCCAGGACGATTTCCAGGGGCAGAGAGCCCAGATTTGGTATTTTGACATAAGAAGAGTCTTTGGTCCAACGGAAGGGGTAAAGTTCACCCTGCTCTCTGGAGTTGAAATTGTGGAGATAGCGCTCGTCACCTTCTGTCCCCAGGTTGATAGAGATAGGTGAGGGTAAAATGATTCGGTAGATACAAAACAGGGCTGCCAGCGACAGAAGCAGTAATATCCAAAAATGCTTATCCCTCCATCCTTTCAAAGCGTGTTGAAGCATGGGACAGCTCCCCCTCCTCAAGGTTTCACCTGAACTCCACCTATCACGACCCGATCCGCCATCTGCTCGCTTTGTGAGTTCACAGCCCGCAGCCGCTCCCCTGTCTCGGCCAGATACATCCCCACCTCAATTTGATACTCACCGGGTGGCGCATCGGGCGAGATGAGAATGTCGTACTGGTCGCGCACAATCTCCCCTGCTTCCCAGCCGCTAGTAGGGTAGAACCCATCCACCGGTGGGTTGTCCTTCTGGCCCCAGATATTCTGCTTCCCATCAATGAGATGGGTGAAAACGGTGTAGTCTTGATCCATCTTTTTCAGGCATTGCCAGAACAGGGTCAGGTGGATGCCGTCTCCCGGGTGGAAGCCACTCTGGATGTTGTAGCCTAGCAAACGCACCTTACCTCCCAGGTCCGCTTCCAGGGGATACTCCATATCCAAGGTACTGACAGGCGGCGGCTCCCGTCTGGGCACTTCCACAGGCCCCAGCACCAAATCCCGCTCGGACTTCAGCTCCTCCCGCCGATAGGGGTCGAACAGGTTGACGGTGATCTGATACGAGCCCGGCGGCGTGCCCGGCAGAAGCTCAATCTCCCTTATGTCCCCAATAAGCTGGCCTTTGTGCCAGGCGTTGGTCGGGAGGCCATCCCAGTAAGGCCGGCTTTCCTGCTCTCCCCAGATATGATAGAGAGCGTTGATCAACTTCAAATAGACCACGTAATCTGCTTCCATTGGCTCCAAGGCCAGCCAGTACAGGGTGAGGATCACTTTGCCCTCGGACGCCACCCAATTTGAGTCAAGATCATAGCCCAGAAAGATGATCTTGTCATCCAGATTCACCTGTTCGATGTGCTCGATGGGGAAGAGCAGCTCGTCGGGGAAAGCCCTGGGCACTTTGCCCGTGGCGTTCCGATAGAGATATATCATCTCCCCTTCGGGCAAAGGATAGGTCTCGAGCAACTGGAATGTCTCACGAAAAGACCGGGGTGGCCTCTCCGTTATCTCCTCGATGACCTCCTGGCTCTGGTCGCTGGCCACTCTGCGCTGGTCGCTCTGCATGAAAGCCAGGTAGTCGCACCCAAAGAGCCGCGGATAGACGGGCAACCGGCCTGAGCTCTGATCCAGGTTCTCCATCACGATGCCAGGATACTTGGTCAAAAGAAGGTATTCCACGTTGCGGTAGTTAATCTGGCGGTTGTTGATGAGGAGTCCGAATTTCGCTGTTTTACCCTCTTGCTCCTTAGATATGCGCTCAAAGATGTCCGGCATCACCCAGTAGCGGCTGTCGTTGACCCCCGAGTTGGGCCATTGGATGTGATCTCCTTCGGCAAACAGATTGACTCGACCCACCAGCGGCAACTCGACTGCCGTCCGTGGAGGCACCCAAGCAAAAGCGTCGTAGGACAGGACGAAGAATTGAACCACCCCGAACAGGAGTACCAGAGCCAGAAGTATTTCTCTAGCCGCTCTCCCCGGTATTGCTGCAAGGCCCCAGGCCAGGATGAGGGCCACCGCTGGCAGTACGGGCATAATAGCCCGCGCGTCCCGGTGGGTGGATAGGGTAGTGACGGCCAGGGGCACTAGCAGCCAGGAGGTCAGAATCCAACCGTTTGTGCTCGCTTTCAAACGCCCCAGAGCCCGAGGGGCCAGTATGAACGCCGCCAGCAGGATAAAGATGATGGCGAAAGGCCACGACAGCTCTTCTTTGACCAGCACTTTTGGATAATAGGTGTAGGCCGAAGAATGGGAGAAGTCTGGCGTATCGCCGCGAGCCCCGTAGCCCACGCCGAAAACGTTCTGCAGGAAGTCAATACGCGGTAGATACCATAGAGAGGCTACCGATAGTCCCAGCCAGATAGCCGCTGTGAAATTGTCCGCCGGCCCAGGCTGGCGGACAGCGAATACCAGGTAGATAAGTCCGGTGGTCAGAATCCAGGAGAGGGGAAAGAGCCATTGACCCAGAAGAAGCTCTGTGACGCCGTCCCGGTTGGGTAGATACCACGCCAAAGTGACCAGTAACCCTACCATCATTGAAACGCCAAGCAACGCAACAGTGTTAGGCCACCCTTGCGAAGGTTTTATCCGCAACCTTCGTAAGGGTTCCAGAGAGGGCCCGGCCAGCTTTCGCTTCAAATCCTGGATCACCGGGGACCGCAGCAGGGTAATACACAGGGGGCCTAGCAAGAAGATCAGGAAAAGCCATTTGATCAGCATCCCCAGTCCCAGGCTCAGACCAAAGAGCAACGAGTACTTTCTGCTTTCAAAACCGTTGGCGAGCAATAGCAGGTAGACGCTCAAGGCCACAGCAGCCGTTAGAGCGTAGTCCAGGTAGAAATATCTGGCCATGGAGAAAATCATCGGGAACAGTGACACCAGGCAAGAGGCCAGCAAACCGACATGCTTACCAAACATCCTGGCCCCGAGGCCGTACACTGAAAGCAGCAGAATGGCCATGTAGAGCACATTGGTCATGGCCGCCACGTCCTCTGACACACCCAGAAGCCTCTGCCAGGGGAGGGCCGAGAAGTGGAACAGCGGCGGATAGTGGCTCCACTTCCCGTCGTTAAAGGTTATGGCCTGGAAGAGAGATACTGCATCTACGTGCTCCAGGATGCTATTGTATGTCAGAAGATACAACAAGTGCCTTGGGCGGTCCCAGCCGGTAGAGACAGTATTGGCAGCCAGCCACAGCCAGTTATTCACGGTGTGGAACAGCCACAGGAAGGCCAGAGCGATCAAATGCCGGTGTCTTTTCAACTCGCTCCTACCTCCTTCTTCCGAACTCGCGAGCCAGTTGCTCGGCGCTGAGGTGGATCATGGTCGGACGGCCATGCGGACAGGTGTGGGGCAGGCTGGTCTCCTCCAGTTGCCGGACCAGGTCCCGCATCTCTTCCAACGAGAGGGTCTGGCCGGCTCGCACGGCACTGTGGCAGACCACGCTGATCAGGGCTTTCTCCTCCCGCGTCTCTCCGGTGCCCCCCTCGGCCAACTCGTCCAGAATTTCAGCCACCACCTGGCCGATGTCACCCCGCCCCGAGCTCTGACCTGAGCCCCGTCGAAGGGTTGTCGAAAAGCCTCCTTCGAGCGCGGCCGGCACCGCTCGCAGCAGGTAGGTCTCGCCCCCGAAAGGCTCAATCTCAAAGCCCAGTTCGGCCAGAGTCTCCAGGTGCTCGGCCATGGCCGCCTGCTGGCGAGGCGTGAGTTCCAAAGGCAAGGGACTCAGGAGTTGCTGAGAGACGACGGCTTTGTGGGCCCGTTCAGCAATGAAGCGTTCGTAGAGCACCCGTTCGTGGGCTGTGTGCTGGTCTATGAGATACATGCCCCCTGGCCCTTCGGCGATGATGTAGGTCTGGCCCAATTGGCCCAGCACCCGCAGCATGGGGAGCTTGGGCCGCATCTGAGGGGTGACAGGTGTCGTCAGAGCGTCCTCGGCCGTGCGCTGGACCTCCATAGCCAACTGGCCCAAAGGACGGCGCTCACCCCCCACGCCAATCAGCCGGCGCGGTTGCCCCCAATGTGAAGGACCCTCAGCCGAAGGCCCCACCGGGTGCGGGCGGCCGGTCACAGTAGGGAGGGGAGCCTTCTCGGTGAGAACCCGGCGCACAGCTTTCTGCACGGCGGCAAAGACCTCGTTGCCCCGGCGGAAGCGCACCTCTCGTTTGGTTGGGTGGACGTTGACGTCCACCTCGGCGGGGTCCAAGTCCACGTTGAGGACGACGATGGGGTAGCGTCCTGTGGGCAACAGGGTATGGTAGGCTTCGATGGTCGCGTAGCTGAGGGAGCGATCTTGCACCCAACGGCGGTTGACAAAGAAGGTCAGGTACCGGCGGTTGGAGCGGTGCAACGAGGGTGAACTGACGTAGCCGTGGACTCTAATAGGGGTTTGATCTCCTTCGGTTCCGCGCTCTCTGTTGCCACTCTCTACCGGCAGCATTTGCCGGGCCGCTTCCAGACCATAGACTTTGACCAGCACGTCGCACAGTTTGCCGCTACCGGTGGATTGGAAAGCCAGGCGACCATCGGTCAGCAGACTGAAGCGCAACTCGGGGTAGGCCATAGCGTAGCGGGAAACCAGTTGGCTGATGTGGCCGGCTTCGGTGCTCTCCCGGCGCAGGAATTTCAGGCGAGCAGGGACGTTGTGGAAAAGGTTCTCCACTGTAACTATCGTGCCTTGGGGGCAGCCTTTCCTCTCACGCTGCACCACAGTGCCGTTTTCCAACTTCACCTGGGTGCCCAGCGACTCCTGAGCTGTCCTGGAAACCAGGGTCACCCGGGCCACTGCCGCTATGCTGGCCAGGGCCTCACCGCGAAAGCCCAGGGTGGAGACCCGCGCCAGATCGGAGGCACTCTCTAGCTTGCCGGTGGAATGGCGGGCGAAAGCCAACTCCACCTCGTCGCCGGGGATGCCGCAGCCATTGTCAATGACGCGCATCAAACGGATGCCCCCCTGGCGTATTTCGATTTTTATCTCTGTGGCTCCGGCGTCAATGGCGTTTTCGACCAATTCCTTGACCACAGAGGCCGGTCGTTCCACCACTTCGCCGGCGGCGATTTTGGCCGCCACCTCGGCCGGCAGCACTTTAATAGGCATGGTATCCCTCTAATCTGCTGCGCTTCAACGTTATATTTTACCATAGAAAAAGCGCACCTGCCAATTGGCGCACGCACGAAGTATAGCCAGATGTCTTGTCAAGGTCCTATGGTGGGCCTTCGGCGTTGAGGATGCTGTCCAGGCAACTGTCGTAGACTGAAGCCATACTGGCCCAATCGTACCGCTCCACATAGCTTCTCAGGCTTTTCTGGCGCGTTCCCTCGATGTTGACGACGGCCTCTCGCAGACGGGTCAGCAAGCCATCGAAATCATCGTACAAGCAATCTCTCCAGTACTGTGGGGGGATGATTTCGGGATAGGCCAGACGGTTGGGGAGGATGGGGAAGCATCCGCAGTAGATGGCTTCCAGCGTAGCTGCGCCGAAGAACTCGTGGTGAGCCGTGCTGACGCAGACGTCGGCTTGCCAGAGCAGGCGACTGTAGGTAGCCGCATCTTCTACATAGCCAAAGCGGATAATGCGTTCCGACAGCCGCTCGCGGGCCTCTAGAAACTCCTCCGGTTTGAGGCGAAAGCTCTCGCCCAGCAGGATGAGACCAAAGTCGAGGCCCATCCCGTCCAGGGCATAGACGGCGTTGAAGAACTCCTTGGGGTTCTTATCGTACTCCCAACGATGGTTCCAGAGGATGAGCGGTCGGCCCGATTTCGGCTCAGTTGGCCGGTGGCGGTCGTGGCGAGTCAAGTCCAGCCCCAGGGGCAAAACCCGGCTCTTGGCCTGGATTCGAGAGATACTCTCCAGTTCGTTGTAGTCGGGGAAATGTTTCAGCAGGCGGGGCAATTCCTCGAAGAAGGCAGCCTTATGATAGGCAGAGTTGAAGAAGACTTGGTCGGCCACCAGTGCGCTGGCATAGTTGATAAAGCCGTAGTGCAGGTCGCGCTTCTCCCCTCGGCGCACAGGGTAGGTAAGCTGGTTTTCGTGGAAGTAGAGGGCGGCAAGAACATCGTGGGTCAGATCGCGGGTCAGAGCCAGAAAGGTGGTCAAGTCTAGCATGTCGGTAGCCAGGATGAGATCAGGTTGGAAGTCCATCTCTCGGAATCGCCGCGCCAGGGTGACCGCCCCGCCGTGCATACGCCACTTCCAAAACCGTCCTGGCAGGCACAGCAACTCCACCTGATGGCGGCTGCTTCTGTGGTAGCCATCGGCCCAGGCTTGGTGGGAGCCGGTGTAATAAGGTTCGATAAGGAGAATCTTCATCCTGCCTACTCTACCGCTCCCGCAAAATGAAGTCAATCCTTTGCCCAATTGACCACTTTGAGATCCGGTACCCTCGAAAACTCCCTGACATTATTAGTCACCAGCGCGACCCTCAAACTCAGGGCATGGGCCGCTATCAGCATGTCCAACGCCCCAATTGGGGTGTCCTGCCTCTCAAGAGCTGCCCGAATCCCTCCATAGGCTACTGCTGCCTTATGGTCGAAATCCACTATGACCAACGGAGCTAAAAATTGCTCCAATGCCCGTTGATTTTGATCCGGGTACTGGCTCTTCTGCACCCCATACTCCAATTCGGCCACTGTGATGGAAGACAGGCCTATCTCTCCCACCGAGTGGTCTCTGAACTTCTCCAGCACCTCCGGCGGCTTCTTCTTGATCAGATAAATGCAGATGTTGGTGTCAAGCAGGTATCTCATCTAAACACATTCTCTCTGATTTGTTGTTCTGGTTGACTTCGCTCTTCCATAAAGTCAGCCGAGAATTGCTCTAAACTGTTGAACAGAGATTGCCAGGATTCTCGATACGGGATAAGCATCACTGCATCTCCGACCTTCTTGATGAACACTTTGTGTCCACTGAATCGGAATTCTTTGGGTAGTCTTACAGCTTGACTGCGTCCATTTCGAAAAAGCTTTGCGGTCTTCATGACAGATCCCCCCCTTCCTGGTATATGCTATTAGTATATACCACCTTGGCAAAGATTACAAATAGGGCTCTTTGCAGGGGTGTGTCCCAAAAGTGTCATACCACCCTCCCGCAGGTTGCGAACCCTGCGGGAGGGTC
>JAOZOT010000298.1 GCA_029933115.1 Anaerolineae bacterium
CTGGCAACCCTCCTCTCCCGGCACCCACACCCTCATCGCCAGGGCCTTCAACGCCAAAGGTAGTCGGGCTCACGCTTCTGTCAACGTGGAGGCCATCGAGAAGGCGGATAGAGACGGCGATGGGGTGGCCGATGAGACCGACGCTTGCCCGGATGAGCCGGGCTCGGCCACTGCCAATGGCTGCCCCGACAGAGATGGCGACGGTGTCCCTGACGCCGATGACGCCTGTCCCGATGAAGTAGGCATACCCGAGGCCGATGGCTGTCTTGGACCAATTGAAGGAGACCGGGATGGCGATGGCATCCCCGATGAAGCCGACGTTTGCCCCGATGAACCCGGCTCGCTTCTGGCTGAAGGTTGCCCCGATGCCGACGGAGACACTGTTCCCGACGCCGAGGACCTTTGCCCCGACGAGCCAGGCCCGCCCGATAGCAGCGGCTGTCCTGCACCCAGCGAAGGGGACCGGGACGGCGACACCATTCCCGACGCTGAAGACGCCTGCCCTGATGACCCCGGTTTGCCCTGGGCCGGAGGCTGCCCCGACGCCGACGGAGATGGGGTGCGGGACAGCGAAGATGCTTGCCCCGATGAACCAGGCCCACCTGAGCACGACGGCTGCCCGGTGCCCGGCGGAGAAGAGGACAGCGATAGCGACGGCGTCGCTGACGTGGATGACGCCTGCCCCGACGAACCCGGCCGGCCCGAGCACGACGGCTGCCCCGACCGGGACGGCGACGGCGTCCCCGACGGCGAGGACCTGCGACCCGATGAGCCGGGCGAACCCGAAGCCGGCGGCGCACCTCCCGGGCCGGACCGGGACGGCGATGGTGTACCCGACGCCGAGGACCTTTGCCCCGATGAGCCGGGCCTGCCTGAGCACGCCGGCTGCCCGCCGCCTGGAGAGGGCGAAGACGCCGATGGCGACGGCATCCCCGACGACGAAGAGCCACCAGAAGACCCCAGGGATATGTTCGAGTTCCCGCCAGGAGGGCTTTTCGAGTTGCCCGAAAGGACTCCGGTGGAATTCGAGGCTCTGGAATTCGAGGTTTACGATGACTACGACGAGATTTACTGCTACGTCGGCCTGGGCGGCGGGGATATGGAACGCTACGGTTCTTTCGAGCCCCTGGGCGAGAGACGTTGGGACATCGCCGAGTACCTGGGCGGGGAGAACAGCCGGATCCTTATGATGCCTTCGGGTGAACCCCTGGAAGTGCACGTGGAGTGCAGCGCTTACAACATCTATCGGTTCCCCGGTGGAGAAGAGGCAACGTACTGGGACCTGGGTTCCTTCATCCGAGACCATCCCCCCTCCGACTGGGACGGGCACGTGATCACCGTGAGGTCCACAGAGGGAGCGGATGGACGCTCTTTCCAGGCCAAGTACCGCATCTGCGCTGGTTCCTGCGCAGAAGCGGTACTTCCATCTCCCATGCTTCACCTATACCACGGCCTGGGCGACCATCAATTGGTATGGCTCTGGGACGGGGACTCGGAACTGCTTGAAGGGTTTAAAGTGTACCTGAACGGCAGCCACATTTTAAGCGTGGAGGAAGGCACAACCTCCCTCTCCGTCCGCTCCTACGAACCTCCCTGTGGTGAAAGATACGAGTTCTACATAACGGCTTACGGGGGAGTCGGCCGGGAATCTCCGCCCAGTAATACGGTGTATTGGACAGCCCCGGCCTGCCCACGCACCGTTCGTGTCACCTTCGAGAGGCTTACTACCTTCAGTCTGGGGGACGACGAGTGGTGGGCCGACGACGTAGGACCGATCTTCGGCTACTTCGAGGCCACCGGCAGCACAGAGAGACAGCTCTCCTTTGACGCCGTGGACTACGGGGAGTGGTGGGGGGAGCGCATCCGAGGTTACCGGCTGGACCACCACAGCGAGTACTCCATCCAAGAGATCTTCGACTGGATTCAGAGGACGACGGCCTCGTGCATCGGGGAGGGTTGCCCCGACTACCACGGTCCAGAGGTCAACTACGTCACCGTCCAGTTGGGCCCTTACGACGATCTGACCTTCGGCGGAGCGATCTTTGATGCCGACACCGGCAACCCGAGTGACACGCTGTTCCGCGGGGAATACACCCTCCCAGCGGGGGAAATTGTCCCGGGCCGCTACACCATACGTAACCGCAACATCGAATTGTCGGCCCTGGTGGACGTTATCGTGGGCCCCGAGGCGGGCGACCTGCCTGACCTCACCATCGCCGACGTCACCAGGCACGAGCCTTCCGGCCAACTGCGCATCCACGTCTTCAACAACGCCGCAGATCTGGTCAACGAAGACATCACCCTTAACCTGGTGCGAATAAGCACGAACGAGCAAATCGCCTTGTACACCTGGGAAAACGTGACCATCCCCTCGGGTGGCGAACGCATCCTCCAGAGTTCCGACCTGATTATGGAACCCCACGACTTGCGAGTCATCGTTGACCCCGACAACCAGATCGAGGAGATGAACGAACGTAATAACATCTTCGAGACGCCTGTGATGATGCGAGTTGAGTTCCTGAGGGTCTACGCGCCGTCCTGCAACGAGACCAGTTGCAACATCTTTGACTGCGATAGCGAGCACGTGTTCTACGTCTGGGCCGGTCATGGTCCCTCGGCAAGCGACATCACGTGGACGGCCTATAACGTACGCTTCCCGCCCAGTGGGGAGATTCGGGTATGCGGCAGGGAACCCTGCACCAGCGACGAGGCCTGGCGTATGGAGGGCGACCCAAGGTACACTTTCGACATTGAGATGCCGGCCAGTGACAACTTGTATGTTATGGTCACAGGCTATGAGCAGGATGGCCCCACGGCCAACGACTCCCTGGGCCAGGTCTTCTATGAATACATCCGGGATATGGGTTGGGGGGCCAGATCTGAAGCGTACGAAGCCAGTTATGGCAGAGAGACCCCCTGCGATGACTGGTTCTGCATTCCCTGTAGCCGTGGCCTCTGGGCCAGTTGGCGCATCACCAGGGTACATTAAGCTGCAAGCTCAGGGCTGTGCGGAAGGCCTGGGCGTCTTCCGCACGGCCCGGCATTAGTTGTAGAGAGCGTTCGGCAATTGCCCTGCTACTCGGTTGCCCGACGATGCCCTTCGACTCTGCTCAGGGCAAGTATCGTCGGGCTGAAAGGGCAAAGCCCTGCGGGCTGTTTTCAGGTCCAGACAAGGCACATCTCAGCCCCGAAGAGGCTTGGCCCTCTCAGCGCGGGGACTTCAGCCCCGCGCCTGGGTCGGGCCGGATTACCGAAAATCCGGCGCGAGCAGCCTTGAGAGTGAACGATGAAAAAAAGCAACGTTATACTGATAGCGGCCGCTTTTCTAGGGCTATGCTGCCTCCTCTCCGCCATAGGAGGATTAGCCTACTTTTTCTGGCCGCAGGAGAAACCCACGCCGATCATCATCGTCGCCACGCTCACACCAACCCCGCTGCCCCAGGCTGCCACGCCGACCCCGCCAACGCCCGGAGCCCCACCTGCTTCGGGACAACTCATCCAACCCAACGACCTGGTGTATTTGGGCGCCTTCCGCCTGCCCGACGTCCCCGGCGACGACGAGCACAGTTGGAAGTGGAGCAACTGGGCTTCGGCTATGGCCTACTACCCCGACGGGGACCCCGATGGGCCGGCCGACGGCCATCCCGGCTCCATTTTTGGCGTCGGCCACGACCAGAGCCAGTGGGTCTCTGAGGTCAGCATCCCGGTCCCCGTCGTCTCGGCGGGCAAGGACGTGAACGACCTGAACACAGCGACGACCTTGCAGCCCTTTGCCGACATCCGGGGCGGGCTGTTCGGCGAGATGGAGATGCCCCGCGTGGGCCTGGCCTACCTGCCGGCCCAGGGCGCGCAGACCACCGGCAAGCTGTACTTCGCCTGGGCGCCCCACCTGGACGAGGGGGCGACCAACCCTTCCCACGGCTGGTGCGAGTTGAATCTCTCAAACCCCCAGACCGCCAGCGCGTGGCGCATTGGAGACTACTGGAATTACGTCACCGGAGATTACCTCCTCCCCATCCCCCAGGAGTGGGCCAACGCTTACACCCCCGGCATGTACCTGGCTACAGGCCGGTTTCGGGATGGCGGTCAGGGGGCACAAGGGCCATCCCTGTTCGCCATCGGCCCGTGGAACGAAGGCAACCCGCCCCCACCGGGCAGCACCCTCCCGGCCACGCCCCTGCTACTCTACAGCGCCGTCACCGACGATGAGCAGCACACGCTGCACGGCTACCACCACTCCGACGAGTGGACCGGGGCGGTCTGGCTGACGGCCGGGAGCAAAAGCGCCGTCCTCTTTGTGGGCACCAAGGGCACCGGCGACTGCTGGTACGGCTGCGCCGACGGCACCGACGAGCCTCCCTGGCCGGACGACTGCGACCGGGGCTGGTGGTCCACCGGCTTTGTGGGGCAGATCCTCTTTTACGACCCTGCCGACCTGGCCGCGGTGGCCCGGGGCGAGATGGAAACCTGGGCACCCCAGCCCTACGCCACGTTGGACATTGACGGATACCTGTATCACATCGAATCCACGCAGCAAAAGTATCACCTCGGCGCGGCCAGCTTTGACCGCGAGCGAGGTCTATTGTACATTTTCGAACCGTTGGCCGATGGGGACAAGTCCCTGATACATGTTTGGAGAGTAGAGGGATAGGGATTTCCACACCGCAATCGTTGAACACCGAGAAGAGTACGCATCTGAACGGCGTCTGGGCACAGCCAATCCGTCACGCCGGAGACGACCGGGCTACCCGGTCGCTCGCCCGGCGGCAGACACCCCGCGCTCTGCCCACATCGCTGGGGTTGTAGCAGGAGGTTCGGACAATGGCAAGAGCACATTCCTC
>JAOZOT010000299.1 GCA_029933115.1 Anaerolineae bacterium
TTATACGCATTGACGAGGAGTTGTGCAACGGCTGCGGGCTGTGTGTCACCCCTTGCGCCGAGGGAGCCATCGAGATCGTGGGCGGCAAAGCACGGGTCATCAGCGATGAACTGTGCGACGGAGCCGGCTTTTGCCTGGCCGTCTGTCCCACAGGGGCGCTGAGCATCGAGGAACGGGAAGCGCTGCCTTTCAACGAGGCCGCAGCGGAGAGGAAAATGCACGAGCGGGGCAAGACCTACCTCGCCCAGAAGTGCTTCCAGTGTGGGGCCGGCGAAGAACAGCGCGTCTTGTTGCCCTGTCGCAGGGATGGAGCGAGCCTGTGGGTGTGCACCCGCTGTTTGCCGGTCCTGATCCATGGCTGATGATCTCTGGGAAGCTGTGGCCGCACCAACGGCCAGCCCTGCTGCCGGAAGCGCGGCGGCCATCGTCGGCGCACTGGGAGCAGCCTTGTTGATCAAACTGGCCCGGCTCACCCGCCCCCAGGACATCCCCGCTCACGATCGGTTGCTAGCCCGCTTGCTGGCGGCGCGGAACCGGCTGGTGGCGCTGGCCGAAGCCGACTCGGCGGCCATCACCGCCTGGATGCGCACCCGGCGGCTGCCCGCCGACGACCCGGCCCGCCAGGCCGCGCTGCGCGCCATGATAAACGTTCCACTGGAAGCCGCCGAGCTTTGCCGGACAATCGCCATTGAAGCCCGGCCGCTGCTGGAACGCGGCCACCCTCCGGCCATACCCGATGGGCAGGTGGGTATCCAATTGCTTGAGACCTGCCGACGCGCTCAATGCAGCCTCGTCCAAGCCAATCTACCTGCCCTGACAGACGCAAACTTGGTGGAAGCGACGCGAACCCGCCTGGACCAATTGAAGTAAAGCGAGGGCGCCATGATCGAACTGCATCTTTACGGTGACCTGCGCCGCCACGCGCCGCAGAAAACGACCGCCGGCCAATCAGTTATACGACTACCCATCGGCAACGGTGAGACCGTGGGCCACGTGCTGCGTAAGGCCGGCATTGACCCCACAGAAGTAGGCCAAATCTTTCTCAACGGCAAACTGCTCAACACTCGCTGCTCGATGGCTTTTTGGTTAAGCTACCAATCCGCCCAGGAGCGCATCCCTGCCGGTGGCTCGTATCTCGACGCACCCGTCCACTCCGGCGACCGGCTGGGCGTCTTCCCCAGAAAGATGGCCATGCTGGTAGTATGACCAGCCTTGTCTCCCAGGCAAGTTGACCTCCCCGAAAGTGGGCGCTTCGGGGCCTCAAAAAAGGTATGCGCTACAAACCCAAATTGTGATCTACTGACGAAAGGGGAGCTATGGCATTAGTCAAAGGCTGTCCGGGGGCTGTTACTTTCCGCGAAGTACGGCCAGAGGACGTCGTCTGTCCTCAGTGTGGGAACGAAGTAGAAATATGGTCCGACGAGCCGGTGGCCCGCTGCCGCCAGTGCGGTTTCTGGGTCAGTAAAGAGCGGGGGGCATCCTGCATTGATTGGTGCTCCTACGCCAGGGAGTGCGTCGGCCTGGCCAAATACGAACGGCTGATGAAGACCCGTCCGCCGCAGAGTGAGACCCAAGAATCGGCACATGAGCGTTGAGAGGAAGGTTCCTTGTACGACGCCTTCAGCAAAGATTACGACCGCTTTGTGAACTGGGAGAACCGCCTGGCCTACGAGATGCCTTTCATCGAGCGGGCTTTGCACGAGGCAGACGCCCGGCGGGTGATAGACGTTGCCTGCGGCACAGGGAGGCACGCCATCGAGCTGGCGCGGCGGGGCTACGAGGTAGTCGGCGCGGACCTGAGCGCGCCCATGATTGAGCGGGCCAGGGAGAACGCTGCTACCGCCGGAGTCAAGGCCCGCTTCCTCGTCGCCGGCTTCGGTGAACTGGCAGAAAAGCTCACCCCGAGCCAGGAGCCAAGTGGCCCGTTCGATGCCGTGCTCTGTCTGGGCAATTCGTTGCCCCACGTGCTGGGGGCCGGCGAACTGATCGAAACCCTGGCCGACTTTGCGGCCATACTGCGCCCGGATGGACTGCTCCTGATTCAGAACCGCAATTTTGACGCGCTGCTGGCCCGCCGCGAGCAACGCCCTGAGTCTGCCGAAGGGCGCTGGATGGAACCCCAGAGCCACCGGGAAGGACAGACGGAATGGCTCTTCCTGCGCTTCTACGACTTTGAACCCGACGGCACCCTGACCTTCAACCTGGTGACGCTGCGGCGAGAGGGGACGGGCGCTTGGAGCCGGCGGGTCACGAGCACGCGCCTGTGGCCTCTGCGCCGAGAAGAGTTGACAGCAGCGATGGGACAGGCAGGTTTTGGCGCCATAGTCTGTTACGGTGACATGGCCGGCTCATCCTTTGTCCCCGCGTCCAGCCCCAACCTGGTCGTGACTGCCCGGCGCACGACCTGAAGAGATAGAAGCACTTCTGAAAGACACCCCTGCAATCCCTGGAGGGTTTGCCGATGAAACCGATTTACATGGAAGTGATCGCCCCTGTAGCGAGCAGTTTCTACCAGTGACCGCACTGCGAGTCGGTTTACGACCTGGGGGGCCTAGGTCAAAAAGTCCACGCCGAGATCATGAACGAATATCCCGACGACCTGTTAGAAGAAGAGCGCCGCCTGGCCGATTGGGTGTGGGAGCTGTGCAACCGCTACGGAGACCGCCTGCTCATCCGCATCATTGATCCCCAATCGGGCCTGGGCTTCTACAAATGTCTCCGCCACTGGGTGCGGCGCTACCCGGCCTTCATCATCGAGGGGCGCAAGCGATACGTCGGCTGGGATCGCCGGGCACTGGAAGCGGTGCTCCAAGAGGTCATGGGGGAGCGGTAACCGAGGGTGAATATGCGACCAGAAGGAAACGGAGAAGCACCCCTCATCCAAGAACTGATCGAAACTGTGGAGAGGGGGCTGAGGAGCACAGAGACGATTGTTGAAGAAGTGCGGATCGGCGTCTTCTACACGGCGGTCAAACTCGACAGCGGACAGGCCGGCGTGGCCTTTACCCCTATCCGCGAGATCCCCGAAGCGGTGTGCTGCCCCCGTTCCGCCGGTCGGATGCCGGCTGCCGGCCGGTTGGCCGGCCAGAGCGCCTGGGACCTGGCCCGCTATGCCCTGACCGAGAGCCCTCTCAAAATTGCCGTGGGCATCGCCACCCTCAACGCTCTGTCCGCCCGCCTCATGGAAGAGAACGGACTGCCGGGCTACCGGTGTTTGCCGGGCGCCGATGCGCTGGACGCGGCGGAGATCAATTCTGATGATAGAGTAGCACTGGTAGGGGCTTTTGTCCCTTTCATCAAAAAGCTGAAGGAGACCGTGAGGCAGCTCAGGGTGGTGGAGAAGAACCCCCACGCCCTGAAAGGGGACGAACTGGAATTCTATCGGCCAGCAGAGCAGGCTGAGGAGGTGCTGAGCCAGGCTGACGTGGTGGTCATCAGCGGCTCGGCTATCGTGCACCATTCGCTGGGTCAGTTGCTCGGTTTCTGTCGGAATGCGCGCCAGGTCATCGTCGCCGGTCCCACGGCCAGCATGTATCCCGACCCGCTTTTCGAGCGCGGGGTCACCGTACTGGGGGGGATCGCCGTGCGCGACGCCGACAAACTGTTGCGGGTAGTGGGCGAGGGCGGTTCGGGTTACTTCTTTGGCCGCTGGGCCGAAAAGGTGGCCATCGTCAGGCCGCGCAGCCAAAAGCAAGGAGCAGATCGGGGCGGAGCCGATCCTTGAGTTGCTAAAAGCCAACCGGATCTTGGCCGGTAGGCGCAGCCCCAACTCCCTAACAGCAGAATCGAAGCTAGTGCTCTGTCAACCCTAAATTGACGTGTTGTCATTCTGAGCCGAAGCGTAGCGGAGGCGAAGAATCCCGTTCTTTGCATAGAAAAACGCTTGTTGGCCAAAAACGAGATTCTTCGTCGCTTCGCTCCTCAGAATGACAGGCCGTCAAAACAACCTTGACGAAGCACTGGGAGGCAACCGATGGAACGATCGAGAGACTGGTGGATACAGGCTCAGGCTGACCTGCGCCACGCCAGGAACGCCCGGCAAGAGGGTGCCTACGAGTGGGCTTGCTTCGCTGCCCACCAGGCTGCAGAGAAAGCGCTCAAGGCCGTTTTCGAGAGAAAAGGCCAAAAGGTGTGGGGGCATACCCTTACCTTCCTGTTCCAGGCTCTACAGGAGGCCGAGGCGGTGCCTGCGGAATTGCTGGATCAGGCCCGCATCCTGGACAAACACTACATCCCTACGCGCTATCCCAACAGCCTGGAACAGGGAGCCCCTACTGAATTTTACACTCGCCGGGAGGCCGACGATGCCATCAGCTATGCAGAAGCGATCTTACGGTTCTGTGACCGTCTACTTCATAGATGAACACGCCGTCTGGGTCGCCTTGGAGCGCCTGGTTGACCAGCTCAGCGAGCGCCCGGAGGTGCTGGCTATTGTCCTATTTGGCTCTCTGACCGACGGACGCCTGAGCGTGGGCAGCGATGTGGACCTCCTGCTGGTGCTCTCACATAGCCAACATTCTTTCCTGGACCGTGTGCCTCTTTACGTTCCTGAGCGTTTCCCTGTGGATGTGGATGTATTCCCTTACACAGTGGATGAGATCCGGAAGGGACAGCCGCTGGCCTGCCAGGCCTTGGCCCAAGGACGAGTGCTATGGCGTAGAACGGGCTTTGAACTTTCGAGGCAGCCCGGTCGAGCCGCTGATGGACCAAGAGACAGAGACGCCCGGCGGTTAAAACCATGTGCCGGAGAGTGGCGAAGGCCGGCTTTGCCAGACTCAGCCCGCGATTTTTGAAGGTTAACAAGTCGGAGGCCCTTTCGTAATTCACC
>JAOZOT010000820.1 GCA_029933115.1 Anaerolineae bacterium
ATAACACGGGCAGTGAATAGTGAGGCTTATGCCATACCCAAGATCACCAACATCACCATCTTTGTCGGCCTCATCAGCGCCACCTTTATCGAGAACATCAGCGAGCTCGGCACCCGCCAGCGCGGGGTCGAGCCGGCGTCGTCCACCCGGAACTTTTCTTGGAGCACCGGGACGCCGTCCGCGCCGATCTTCCGATAATGGACATCGTAACTTGGAGTGATCCAGCAGGGAATACGGCATGACCAACCAGATAAATTTGAAATCCAAGTTCCTGGGTGGCATGGGTAGGGAGTGCCCTGGGTGATGCCATCGGTGAACTGGCTTTCCAGGGCCTGGGAGAGGCGGGTCTGCGGGCAGAGATAGCGCAAAGGGACGTCCTCACCTACACCGACGACACCGCGATGGCCATCGGTCTGGCCGAATCCATCATCCAGGTTGGGCGACTTGACCAACAACACCTGGGTGATACCTTCCGGGCGAACTTTAAGCGCGAGCCCTGGCGGGGATACGCAGCGGGGCCACCCACCGTTTTCCGCCTAGTGGAAAGGTGCGGGATGTCCTACTCCGAGGCAGCCCGCAGCCTGTTTGGTGGTCAGGGTTCGTTCGGCAACGGAGCAGCCATGCGGATCGTGCCAGCTGGACTGTTCTACTACAACGCGCCAGACCTCTACGAGAAGGCCCGTGTATCAGCATCCGTGACCCATGCCCATCCCATCGGCGTGGATGGTGCTGCCGTTCTGGCCTGGGCCGTCGCCCAGGCGGTGAAACTGGACCCGCAAGAGCCGTTACCGTTCGAGGGCTTCTCCCAGAGTCTCGTGGATTTCGCCCGGACGCCGGAGATTCGGGATAAGATGACGCTGGTCAGAACCCTGGTTGCCGAAGATGTCCCTCCCCCAGATGTGGCCAGACAGTTGGGGCGCAGCGTGGCCGTCCATGAGTCACTGCCCTTTGCGATCTACTCATTTCTACGCCATCCCCAGTCGTTCGAGACGTGTCTTTTCTGCGCGGTTCTGAACGGTGGGGATCGGGACACGCTGGGCGCGATGGCCTGCGCTATCTCCGGGGCTTATCTGGGCGTGGAAGCCATCCCGCAGGCGTGGCGGGAAAAGCTCGAGAATCGTGCATATATCGAGGACCTTGTGCTCACACTGGCAGAGATGAGAAACTGAAGGGAGGCGAAGCCGCACATTCAGCACGTTCAGCGTCCTCAGCGCCTTCCAGCGGTTCTGCG
>JAOZOT010000821.1 GCA_029933115.1 Anaerolineae bacterium
TGGACAACTCAAAACGCGGCCGCTCTGTCTTGATACGATTGAGTACACCATCCGCAGTTCTAAAAACAATATTCTCGGAGAGGCCAGGCCCAAGAAGAAAGGAATGGGCCCGAAAGCCCTCAGTGGCCACGTACTCCGGTTCTACGGGTGGCGGTTCTGAATCCTCGTGACGTTCCCAATCTTTCGGAACCACCACGAGATACCAGCCATCCGAGATAGACTTGACATGCCGTCCCTGGTTCAAGTCTGAGCCGCCGAGCTTGAATACGAGGTACGGCTCTTCTCCCAATGTGACTTCACTCGGCGTCCCTCCCTGACCGACCACAGTCACTTTGCCAGCGACTTTCTCCAACTGCCAGCATCCCTCACGATAGGGGTCACGCTCAAGGGCCACTCCATCCTGCACGACCTCTGAGGGAGCCCCATACTCGTTTGGGACCTCGATACCCAATACCCATTCCGTCTGTCTTCTCCAACAGATGATATCGGGTTTCGGAGCACGTATCGACTCTTGCTTTGGCTTCTCCCGCCCTAACTTGGTTATCCGACTGCGAGGCTTCCCACCCCTCCTAATGGGCTTAACGCGTTTTCTCTCTTCTTGCTGCGTTTCTGCTTGTGCCTGGTCCATTCCTATGGGCGGGTATTCGCCAGATTGGTCCAGCTGCTGTCGCTGCTCCTCCTGTATCTGCTCTACCAACTCGTGGGGTTCTATTGAAATTTGAGGGAGATCCAGATCGCTTGGTGTGAGTGTGTCTACATGATCAGACTGTACTGTTTGCTCAGAAACCGCTTCCTCGGACTCGCCAGGCGTGACTCGCGGCGTGCGAGAATAGCGTCCTCTAATCCAGAAGTAGATCACGAGGCCTGCTATACTCCCAGCTATCGCGGCGAGAATAGGAAATGTCCAATCCATTCCAAACAAAAGGCCCTTACGCGCTGATACTCAACAGTACACCAGGCTGCCGAACGGTCCGCGGTTCAGCCGCCGCGCGGTCCCATGCAAAGTGTACCTCAATACAAGATCACCAACAAATGCAAAAAAGCCGCCGATTCGTGCGCGCGTAGCGCGGTCGGCTGCAACCGCTTGTTATGCTGCCCCGTGGCCTGCAAGACCACCCCCCAACACTGGCCCTGGCTACAGACCACGGTGCGACTGGCGATTGCGCCCTCATTGATAAGCCTGCCTACGAAGCCCTGGCCGGAGACCCCCGTGCGACTGACAGTTCTCCAT
>JAOZOT010000300.1 GCA_029933115.1 Anaerolineae bacterium
CGGCTGTAACGCCTATTACGACCTGCACATCACCGGTCCGCCGGCTTACGTCTACCTGCCCATCATCCTCAAGGAGTACCCGCCACCTCCTCCGACACCTACTCCTTCACCTCCAACTCCTACGCCGGGGCCTTGTTACCCGCTAGTGGAGACCTCCATCACGGTGGGCAACGACCCGCGCGGGGTGGCCATTGGGAACGGCATGATCTATGTAGCCAACTATGATTCAGACAGTGTGTGGGTTATCCGGCAAAGCGATTATGGGTTGGAAACGACCATCAGCCCGGTGAATGGGGCCAACGGTGTGGCCTATGATGGCATTCATAACCTGGTCTATGTGACCATGCGTGACTCTGCCCAGTTAGCCGTGATTGACGCCAGCACCAACACAGTCTCAGAGACCGTCGGTGTAGGCAACAGGCCCAACGGCGTAGCCTACAACCCCGTAGCCAACAAGATTTACGTGGCCAACTATATCAGCGACACGGTCACTATCCTCGATGGCGACACCCGCACATTGATTACCAACGTCACTGCGCCGGGTGAGACGGAACCGGCCCACATCGCCGTCAATCCTGTGACCAACAAAGTCTACGTCACTTACCACGGCACCGGCAAGGTGGGCGTCATTGACGGGGACAACAATGGCATCAGCATCATTGACATCTACAGCGCCGGGCCTTATGGCGTCACCGTTGACACCCTGCGCAATCTGATCTATGTGGCTACTATTGATACCCACCGCATCGTGGCCATCGGCGAAAAAGGCGGCGTGCCCGATACCTACCTGGGCTGGGCCGAGTTCCACAAAGACCAAGACCCTAACCAACCGGCGCCCATGCGTGTTATCGCCGTCAACCCCAACCTGGGCTCTAGCGGACACCTGTACGCCACTACAGACGCTAACGACGGAGGCTTCAACAGGCTCTTTGCCATCCCCAAGGGCTGGCCTGAGGGCTTCCACCGCCCCTATGCCCTAAACGTGGGCAACAATCCTCGTGAGGGCATCGCCGTCAATCTGAGTAACAACCGGGTATACGTCACTGCTCATGGCAGCGACAAGCTGACCATTTTAGAGGACGGCGAGCCGCCTTGCATGTGGAATTTTGACCTGGGCTTTACCGTCACATTATGTAGGGTCGGCATAGATGGCGATTGCCGCTAGCCAAGTGCCAACCCGAACGCGGAAACGTGGAGTGGCAGATTCCACGGAACTCTTTTCCGCGTCCTCCGCCACTCCGCGTTTCCGCGCCCCCGCGTCACCAATTCACCGGCACTCTCCTTATCCGCCAACGCCTGTCGCGATACTGCACGTATCTGTGCTCCCGCCCGAACTCGTACAACTGTCGCGTCATGTCCACATCGTTCTGGCAATATTCCATCAACTCCTTGATCTTCCCCTGCCGCCACCAGCGGATGGCCTGCAGCCCATCGGCCGATTTGCTGAGACCCAGGGTGGCATTGGCCAGCGAGTCCAGGCTCAGACGGAAACCCAAGGTGTGATAGATGTCGGCCAGCATATCCACCGTAGGCAGCCGCCTCAGAGGGTAGTCGGTGTACCCCTTCAGCACCTCGTAATCAAAGCTCAGCACGTTGAAACCCACCACCAAGTCAGCAGCCTTCAGTTCTTCAATGAGGTCATTCACATTCTCCTCGGTGTAGTAATGGTACTCAGCGGTGGCTGTGCTATAAGTCACGGCCACCGAGAGGCCCATGCGTTTGATATTGTGACGCCCACCGACCTCGCCGAAACTGCGCTGCGTCTCCAAGTCGAAAAAAACGACATTTTTCATCTCTCCCTCCTGCGGCCAAACTGCCCCTGCATCCCAATGTGTCAGTATAATAACCGCTTTCGCAAAATTTGCAACCCGTGCCGTTGAGCCTTAAAATTTCGGCCACCGGGCTTATTTTAAGCTTTCTCATCTTGACTTTTGGCCGCGAAAGGGTTATCCTAACGGATGAAGGGCTCGCGTAAGCGGAAACTGGGGAGCTTGAGGGGGTATCCCCTCAAACCGTTACCCGACATCTTGCTACCAGGTACCTTCAAAGGGTGTCATTCTGAGCGCGAAGCGCGAAGAATCTCGTTGTCACAAGGGCAAATAGCAATCTGACTACGAGATTCTTCGCTCCCTTCGGTCGCTCAGAATGACATGTCGGGTAGTGAGTCCCCTCAACCCTCTTTTCCCTCCCAGAAAGCAGAGCCGGTAGGCCAATGCCTCGCACCGGAAACAGGGAAGAGGTTTTTGGAGGCTATCGCTCATTCCCCCAACGCTGCGCAGGCCCCCACCCATATAAAACCAGAAATTCCCAGTGATAGGAGGAACACCTTGCCCAGGAACTTTTACATCGCCATCGAAGGGGCCATTGGGGTGGGCAAGACCACTCTGGCTCGCCTTATCAAAGATGAATTTGAGGCAGAGCTTCTCCTCGAAGTCTTTGAGGAGAACCCTTTCCTCAGTGATTTCTACGCCGACCGGGAGAGATACGCTTTCCAGACCCAGATTTTCTTTCTGCTCAGCCGCTATCGTCAGCAGCACAGGGTCATCCGACAGACCCTGAAGCGTTCCTCCCTTATCAGCGATTACACCTTTGCCAAAGACCGCCTCTTCGCCCATCTGAACCTGGGCGATGAAGAGCTATCAATGTACGAACGAGTGCACACCATCCTGGCCGAGAAAATCCCCACGCCCGATTTGGTGGTTTACCTGCAAGCTGATACCGACATACTGATGGAACGCATTGCCGTGCGCGACCGAAGCTACGAGCGAGGGATGTCCAGAGATTACATTGACAGTCTGCGCCTGGCCTACGAGCGCTTCTTCGCCACATACACAGAAGCGCCGGTCTTGGCCATTGACACCAACGACCTGAACATCGTGCGCCATCCCGAAGATTTGGCCCAGGTGGTGGGAGCCATTCGCTCGGCGCTGACCCAGGGCATCTACCGGCAACCCCTGCCCCAGATAGAGCCCGCCGTCGGTGCGGAGAGCGGGGAGGGGGAGATCGGCTTTGCTGAGAACCGACGGCGGCTGGGTGACTTCCAGCGCTGGCACCTGGCTCTGGATCGGGAGAAGGGCCTCCTGGCCGATCTGTACTTCAACTTTATCTGCCTGACGGAAAAAGTGGGGAATCTGGGCGCTCAACTGAAAGACGTCTGGGCTGCGCAAGAGACGTTGTACGACGCTATCGGCAACCGCCAGGAGGCCCAGGACAGGGCCCTCCAGGAGCGCCTCCCTGACCTGCGAGAGGAATTGGCCGACTGCCTGGCCTATCTGTTGAAGCTGGCCAACTACACAGGCGTAGATCTGGAACAGGCCTACCTGGCCAGAATGGGTGTGCGTCAAGAGAGAGCGTGAGGGGTGAGATTATGAAAAAGTTCATTGCCGTAGCGGGCAACATGGGAGTAGGCAAGTCCACTCTGACGGGGATGCTGTGCGACCACTTTTGCTGGGAGCCTTT
Source organism: Anaerolineae bacterium (assembly GCA_029933115.1). Classification (GTDB taxonomy): domain Bacteria; phylum Chloroflexota; class Anaerolineae; order E26-bin7; family E26-bin7; genus E26-bin7. Next base: position 3,460 of record JAOZOT010000300.1, read on the forward strand.
CTACGAGGCCGTGGACGACAACCCGTACCTGTCCGATTTCTACAAGGATATGAAGACGTGGAGTTTCCACTCGCAAATATTCTTCCTCTCTCGACGGCTGCGGCATCACCGACTAATCGTCGAGCGCCCCGGCACCGTCGTCCAAGACCGCACCGTCTACGAGGACGCCGAAATCTTTGCCCGGAACCTTTATTTGCAAGGCCACATGAAGGAGCGAGATTACCGGAGCTACCGCGAACTCTACGAGACGGTGATCGAAATCCTTCCCCCGCCCGACTTGGTGATCTATCTGCAAGCTTCGGTGCCCACTTTAATCGAACGGATCAAGCTGCGGGGTCGTGACTTTGAACAAGACGTGGACCCGGCCTATCTGGAGCGCCTCAATGCCCTCTACGAAGAGTGGATTGACGGCTTCAGCTTGTGTCCCGTGCTGACCGTCCCTTCCGACGATTTAGACTTTGTCAAAAACGGTGCTCACCTGAACCTGATTGCCACCAAAGTGCTGGAGAAGCTGCGGGGGAAAGAAGTGGTCATTTTCGAGTAAGGAGTTGAGGGATATGTCCGAAATCACAGTGCAAAGCGTCTATTTTGAAAAGCAAGGTCGTAGCAACACAGAACGGACGTTGCAGATCGCCAGGGCGCGAGCTGAAGAGTTGGGGATCAGGACCGTCTTGGTGGCGACGACCAGTGGGGCGACGGGAGTCCGTGCAGCCCAAGAGCTTCAAGGCTTCAACGTAGTTGTGGTCACCCACTCCACGGGATTCAGCGAACCCAACCACCAGGAGCTGACCCCAGAGAACCGGCGGGCCATTGAGGCGGCTGGAGCCAAAATCTTGACCTGCCAACACGCCTTTGGTGGCGTGGGTCGGGCGGTACGTAAAAAATTGGGCACCTATGAACTGGAGGAGATCATCGCCTACACCCTGCGCATCTTCGGTGAGGGGATGAAGGTGGCTTGTGAGATGGCCATGATGGCTGCCGACGCGGGCCTGGTGCGCACCGACGAGCCGGTAATCGCCATTGCCGGCACAGGACGAGGAGCCGACACAGCCGTAGTTCTCCGTCCGACCAACGCCCAGACCTTCTTCGACATGCGCATTATGGAGATCCTCTGCAAACCGAGGTTCGCCTCGCCCAAGGGGAAGATGGTCTGAACGCAGAACAGGCGCGACGCACCGGCGGCAAATCAGAACACCGCTTTCCAAGCTGTAGTGTTCACATACAAGCCGCCCCACAGTTACCGGGATAAATCCTCAAACTTTCAGCGGGCTTGGGTTTCTCAGCCTGGTGATAATGAAGATTAAGGGAACAATCAGGGTATCCTCGCCGGCTTGCCCGGAGCTCAAAGCTCCAGGC
>JAOZOT010000301.1 GCA_029933115.1 Anaerolineae bacterium
ATGCCGGTCCTGGTGGAAATCAACAGCGGGCGGGAGGCCAGCAAGACCGGCGTGCTTCCAGAGGAGGTGGACGATTTGGTGCGGCGATTGAGCGATTTGCAGCACATTCGTGTGCAGGGGCTCATGACCATGGGGCCGCGTTTTGGCAACCCCGAAGACGCCCGTCCTTACTTTCGGGCGACGAAAGAAGCCTTTGACCGCCTGGCGAAGGCAAACTTGCCGAACATTGAGATGCGCTACCTTTCTATGGGCATGAGCAATAGCTACCAGGTAGCCATCGAGGAAGGGGCAAACATGGTGCGCCTGGGCACCGTGCTGTTTGGAGAGCGGCCTCCATGATGAAGGAGGGGAGACAGAGAATGGAGAATGGGGGATGAGGAGCGGAAAGGCCAGAGTGGAACCCAACCCAACCACCCAGCCACCTAACCACCCAACCGCCCAACCACCCAGCCACCTAACCATCGTCTTCACCCCCATCGGCTACGTGGAAAACGATTTCGACACTCCGGCGACGCCAGAGACCATCGCTGCGACCGAATCGCGGATCGTCGTTGCCCCGGAGTTTGTCGCAGGGCTGGCCGGGCTGGAGGCCGGACAGCGGGTGATGGTCGTTTTCTACTTTCACCTGGTGCAATCGTACAGCCTGCTGCAACATCCGCGGGGGGATCGCTCTCGCCCCAGGCAAGGTGTGTTCGCCCTGCACACACCCTATCGTCCCAATCCCATCGGGGTGACTGTGGTTGATCTGCTCTCGGTGGAAGGGAACGTGTTGCGGGTGCGAGGGCTGGATGCCCTCAATGGCACCCCCGTTCTGGATATTAAACTCGAATCGGCGAATCGGCGAATCGGCGAATCGGTGAATCGGCGAATCGGCGAGTTTGGAAGGAGGTGAGTCTGATGCCAATTTATGAGTACCGCTGCCAGGAATGTGGGGAAGAGTTCGAGAAGCTGGTGCGCTCCTTCTCCTCCGCGCCTGATGTTGAGTGTCCCCACTGCGGCGGAAAGAAAGTCAAAAAGGCGTTCTCGCTGTTTGGGACCAGGTCTTCGAGCTCCGGCAGCCTGTCTGCCGGCACCTGCGCTCCAAGCGGCTGAAGCATTTCAGGGAGGTAGTTTACCTCTGTGGCGAGTTATGAACCTGTGAGAGCCTTTCATAATTTGCGGATGTTCACCCTCCCGCAGGCCAAGGCGGCATCCCCGCCAAGGCCATGTCCGTGAGGCGCTTCCAGTCTACTGCCAAAGTGAATCTCAAGCCTGCGGGAGGGCAGCCGTCTCAGGCTGGACGATGGTCCGCCGCCGGACTGTCGTCCGGCCGGAGCAGCAACGATTTTTGGGATAGACTCTTATGAATAGCGAGTTGAGATTGGGAAGGAGGTGAATGACATGCGTGGATTGGGTCGTGGTGGCGGGGCTGGACGTGGCGGCGGTCGTGGGCCGGGTCGCATGGGTGGTCCCAAGGCGGCCGGACCTGGCGGCAACTGTGTCTGCCCCAGTTGCGGTCACAAAGTGCCCCATCAGGTGGGACAGCCGTGTTATCAGATGACTTGCCCCAAGTGTGGTACTAGAATGACCCGCGAATGAGCAATACTGGCCCTCTCCCCCTCCCGGGATTCGGGAGAGGGAGAGGGAGCCGCCGCAGGCGGCGACAGAACTTGCTGGGGCAGCCCGCTAATCACAAGGAGCGCTGGGCGATGAAAGTAACCTGCGTGATAGACAACGCTGTCCGCGATCACTCGTCGTTCTGGGGTGAGCATGGATTGGCCTTTTTGATCGAGATGAAGAGCGGGGTAATGTTGCTTTTCGACACCGGCCAGAGCGGCACAGTGTTGCTGCACAACCTGGACCTGATGGGCATTGAGCCGGAGGCAATCAGTGCTCTGGCCCTCAGTCACGCCCATTACGATCACACCGGCGGGCTGCCGGCACTGTTGGACCGGGTTGCCGGAATCCCTCTCTACGCCCACCCTGACCTCTTCCGTGGGCGATTTTCGCGGCGGGAGGAGTCGTTCAAATCCGTGGGCTTGCCCTTGGAAAGAGAAGCATTGGAGCAACGGCTGGTGTTTCAATTGAGCGCCGAGCCGACGGAGATTCTGCCCGGCGTGTGGACGACGGGAGAGATCACAGACCGCGCAGAGCCAGAGGGACGCAGCGCCCATCACCTGGTACGTGGAGTGGAGGGGTGGGAGCCCGACCCCTATCGTGACGACATGGCCCTGGTTCTGGAGACGAGGAGAGGGTTGGTGGTGCTCTGTGGCTGCTGTCACGCCGGGCTGCTCAACACCCTGGCCCATGTGCGCCGCACTTTTGGCGTGGACATCGCTGCCGTGCTCGGAGGAACCCATCTGCTTCAGGCCGACGAAGCTCACTTGCAACACGTCATCGCGGTGTTGAGGGAGCTCGGCCTGCCCCGGCTCTATCTGAATCACTGCACCGGGCAGCGGGCCTACCTCACTCTGGCTCAGGCTTTCGGCGAGAGGGTGGCTTCCTGCCCGGTAGGCACGACTCTCGAATTTTAGCACAAGGGTTGAGTGAGATGAGAAAAAGTCTGGGACTCGTTGTGGGAATAGCCATCATACTGAGCGTGGTAGGGACAGGTGCCTGTGGTCCAGGTACACCCGTTCCCCAGCCAGTCACTTCAGAGGTGATGGTGCCGACCGAGACGCTCACCGCTACATTGACGCCAACATTGACACCGACGCCAACTGCAACCTCTACTCACATGCCTACCGCAACGCCGACGTCAACTGCCACGCTGACGCCGACCTCCACGGACACGCCGACAGTGACGCTGACACCTACCGCTACTTCAACTGCTACCCCAGTACCAACGGCGACTCCTGTCCTGCCCACGGACACGCCGACGCCAGCCTATCTGTTCCTACCCGATGGACCGGCGCGGCCGGACATGTCGCATCCTTGCCCTGGCTGTCCCAGGGCAGGGGCTTATATCGTCGGCACGGTGCGCGACGCGGGGGGCAACCCGTTGGGAGGCGTCCGGCTCGTCTGCTATGCCGATTGGCACCGCTATCCGGTAGTTGGCTCGAAAGGGGGCGGCGAGGTAGGTCAATATAACTGTCGCATCGATCAGGCCAATGCCACCTTTTACGTGGTCGTGCTCGATGAGGCGGACCGCCCTATCAGCCCTGAGGCTGCTGTGGACTTTGACCTTCTCGTGTCTTGCCGCTATATCCAGGACTGGCGGCGCATCTATTGAAGCAAGCGAGGTGTGACTGTGAGCGTTGATCCTAAAATAGTAGAACAGGAAGTTATCCATCAGTTGCAGGAGGTGATAGACCCGGAAACGGGGGTGGATGTGGTCCGTATGAGGCTGGTTGAAGATTTGACGGTAGATGAGAGTGGAACGGTACGCTATCGTTTCCGCCCCTCCTCGCCGTTGTGTCCCCTCGCCGTAACACTGGCTTTGCAGATTAAGGAAGCTGTGGCCCGGGTTGAAGGTGTGAGCGGGCAGGAGGTCGAGGTGGTGGGTTACGTGGGGGCGAGGGCGCTCAACACCTTGTTGAAAGAAGGCGAAGAGGACTGACGAATACAACACGACAAGGAGGTCACATTGGAAAAGCTTCGCTGTGCTATGTGTGGGGTGTGGGCGTGCAGTGCCGAGCCTGGTAGCAAAAAGTATCCGTCTTTCTGCCCCATGCCTACGGAGACGGACATCCTTTCCAGAGTGGAGGAGATGTATCTGAGCCAGGACGATCTGCGAGAGTTCGCCCTGGCCGCTGCTCGCACCGAGGCGGCCGGATATTGCCAAGAGCCCCGGGTGGAGGAAATCATGAACTTTGCCCGACGCATCGGTGCCCGGCGGCTGGGCATCGCCAGTTGCATCGGCCTTATCCGCGAGGCTCGCCTCTTGCAGGAGATACTGGAGGCCAACGGGTTCGAGGTGGACAGCATCTGCTGCAAAGTGGGCTCCATTGACAAGGAGAAAATCGGTTTGAAGGATGAGGAGAAGATACGCCCTGGGCAGTATGAATCGCTCTGCAACCCGGTGGGACAGGCCGCGTTGCTGAACGAGGCCGGCACAGAGTTGAACATCGTCGTGGGGTTGTGCGTGGGCCACGACAGCCTTTTCTTCAAACATTCTGAGGCTCCGGTCACGGTGCTGGTGGCCAAGGACCGCGTTACGGGTCACAACCCCGTGGCTGCCCTCTACACCAGCCATTCCTACTACAAGCGGCTGCGAGGGGGGAGGTGACCATGATCGTTGCCGTAGCCAGTGGCAAAGGAGGCACAGGCAAGACCACCGTTGCCGTGAATCTGGCGCTGTCTATAACCACGGATGCGCAGAAAGACGCGGATTCTGTTGATTTGTTGTTCCTGGATTGCGATGTGGAGGAGCCCAACGTCCACCTCTTTCTCAACCCCGCCATCGAACGCCGGGAGGAGGTGGGGATCCTCATCCCGGAGGTAGACTATGACAGATGCACCTTCTGTGGGCGCTGTGCAGAGGTCTGCGCCTACCACGCCCTCGCTGTGGTGAAACAGCAGGTGCTCGTCTTTCCTGAGCTGTGTCACGGATGCGGCAGTTGTACCCTGAATTGTCCCGAAGAGGCCATTCACGAAGTGTTGAACGTGACGGGGGTCATCGAGGAAGGCCAGGCCGGGGGTATCCGTTTCGCTCACGGTATTTTGAACATCGGCGAGGCCATGGCCGTGCCCGTCATCCGCGAATTGAAGAAGCGTATCGGGGAGAATGTCGCAGACCACGTCGTCATACTGGACGCTTCGCCGGGTGCCTCCTGTCCGGTGGTGGAGACGATGCGCGGGGCCGACTTTGTGTTGATGGTCACCGAGCCGACCCC